>JAQNCM010000309.1 GCA_029237615.1 Mucilaginibacter sp. | reverse complement strand
ATAGAACAAAAAGACAATTTTTCACTTTTTATCATGACAAGTGGCTTACGGTCTGTAAGAGATAAGGCGCTTGTTTATTTTAATGAGCTAATTGAAACTAAGGAATATAATAAACTATACAAAGCAGTAAACGCTTTTGGCGAACAGGTAAAAAGAGTTGCGCAGGAAGACAAAGGATCGTTAGAAAAAGCGGGATTCAGATTTGATCTGAATACAATAATCGGCGGGCAGCTTAAAGACGATGACGAACATAAACTTTTTCTGTTATACCCGGAAGGGAACTGGGTTGAACTTGGGCAGGGAGCGCCATATGTAATTATCGGTAATTCGGGTCATGGAAAGGCTATATTGAACCGTATACTTGATGAAGATTCGAGTTTAAAGCTATCACTTAAAACGGGATTCCTTTCCTTTGATTCGACGCGGGTAAGTTCAAATAATGTTGATTTCCCTATCGATGTGGCTTTATACCGGAAAGACAGTTTTCATATCATTGAAAAACGATACGAGAAAAAAGACCTGGAATATATCTCGGCACAATGGGCCGAAGAATTAAAAGCGGCGCTTGAACACATATCAGAAGACTGGATGGATGCAGCTTTTGATAAATTAGAATGAAATTATTGAGGAACAAACTATGAAATTTGATGTTTTTAGTGAAATGGGGTACACTGCCCACTCACCGGGCACTATAATATTAAACATACATGCATTAAGGACACAACATCAAACCGTCATCAGCGAAGTATTAACCATTGAACCCTATATTAAAGTTGAAGAATTAATATCCGCACAAAACGAAAATAGGCTCATCAGGTTTGAAATTGCAGATTCATCCTCCATTAAGGTCACCTATAAAGCTACCATAGATAATTTTTGCGAAATAAAAGATTTTAGCCTGATTGAAGAAATTCCGGTAGCCCGCATGGACCATACCGTATTGCCGTATCTTTATCCCAGCAGGTACTGCCAAAGCGACAAGTTATACCGGCTTGCCAATAACCTCTTTGGCCATATTATAAATCCTTTTGAAAAGGTGGTAACGCTTACCAGCTGGATTCATAAAAATGTACAATACTTAAGCGGCTTAACAACTTCTCAAACGTCAGCATTTGATACTGTAACTGAACAGGCAGGTGTATGCCGTGACTTTGCACATTTAGGTATTGCTTTATGCCGCGCCTTAACCATACCTGCGCGTTATTTTACCGGATATGCCTATAATTTAGTGCCCGCCGATTTTCATGCCTGCTTTGAAGCGTATATTGGCAGCGACTGGGTTTTATTTGACGCAACCGGGCTTGTTCCTCTTAATGGTTTAATAAAAATAGCTTCGGGACGGGATGCTGCTGATACAGCTATAGCCAATATTTTTGGCAACGTTATGTTTACCACTATGCAGGTTAGCTGTACTTTAGCCGATGATGGCTTTGAGCCTTTTTATTACGAACAGCCCCAGTTAAGGGGTTTGTCATACTTATAACCAATAAAGCTTGATTTGATATTTGAGGTCAGTCAAAATATTTGACGCCGCGGGCAGATTCGAACTGCCGTAAGGAGTTTTGCAGGCTCCCACCTATCCTCTCGGTCACGCGACTTTAAAAAAAACTATTAATCACTTATCTGGACCGGAGGGTTGGGTTAACCTATCTTTCTCCGCAAGCGGAGCAGGAGTTAGCACCTTTTTTTAAGTCTGTAGTTTAAAGTCTTAAGTAAAAATTTCAATCTTCTTACTTTTGCCCTTAGACTAAATGCTTTTGACTTAACAAGGTTGCTAAGACATCACAGGGCCTTTTCCCTCCGTCTTTCTGGATAAGTGCTATAAAGAACGATTTGTTAATGCAAACATACAGATAAAATCTATAATTCCTATAGACATTATATAATATATTTAAACTGATTTATAATCGGTTATAAATCAGTTTTTTAATTTTTAATTATGCTGGTTTTACCGGGCTTCCTGTCCAGTCAGTACCTGGAGACAAGCGTTCCCCTTTCATTACCAGGGATAGCGCTTCAATATTGGTATCATCGCCCAACTCACTATCGTACAAAACAATAGTACCGGAACCGATGCTGCTCCTGGCTCCTATTTTTACTGATCCTACTTTCATTACCCTGTCTTCGAAAAGGTGCGTTTGAGGGCCGCAGTCAGCATTTAATGCAGCATCATCGCAAATGGTTACCATATCAAATTCGGTAATATCGGTAGTATTCATAAAGACTCTTTTGCCTGTTTTTACCCCAAGCAAGCGCATCATTACAGGCAACCAGGGGGTTCCCTGTAAATACTCCAGGAAAAATGGGATGGATAAAGCTTCATAAGTGGACGTGATGGCTTCACTCCGCCAAACATTCCAGCTCCACATTGGCCTTTGTTTAGCCTTATACTTCCCTATAAAAACCCATTTCAATAAAACAGTGAGCAAAAATGCCGGGATGCCCATATAAAAAAGGTAGTAAAATGGAAAATACAGGATGATCTTCCACAAAGGCTCCTCAACCACCAGATCATGCCCGTAGGCTATAAAAAGAATTGAAAAGCAAATGATGGCACTTTCAGGCAGGATAATTCGTATAAACTCTACAAAACTCCTTGCCAGTTTCCGGCCGATCTTTGGATGGATGGTTAGCTCGGGAGGAAAAGGATTACTTTCCTGCCGGCGGGGTAACGGAATGGCCGGCGAACCAAACCAGTCCCTGGCACTGTTTGCAGCCATTTGTGCCTTATCAGGCGGGGTTGACAATACGCCTATCAGCATATTGCCCTTTAGGTGATATCCCTGGGGGATCAGGGCGCTATTC
>JAQNCM010000561.1 GCA_029237615.1 Mucilaginibacter sp. | reverse complement strand
TCCTCGCCGATCGTGCGCTGCGCTGCCACGAGCGACTGGGCGAGGACCTGGCCGCCGAACACGCGGCCGAGCGCCGACCACTGGCTCTGGCCGATGAAGATGTCTTCGCTGGTTCTCGCGTGCGTATCGGTCAGGTCGAGGGCCGCGAGCAATTCGGGGAGGGGGTCGGACATGTGTTCTCCCGTCATCCTGCCGCTCTTCGGCGCCAGGAGCCCCGGCGCTCCTATAGTTTAGAGAGCAGATGAGCCAGACATTTTCCCTTGTTGACTCCCTCTCCCTCGGCGATTTGCAGGTATACCTCGGTCGCGCCGGTCGGGTTGAGGACGGTTCCGTGCGCCTGATCGCCGGTTCAGGAGTGCTTGCCGTCTACGTCGCGGTGCTGCATCCGGCTGGCCTCCTCGACGAAAGCCCGACCGTGCTCGGCCTGCGGACCTTCGCGCTGACCGGTCGGGACGTCTTCGACGTCGTGGTACCGGTGCGCTCGCTGCTCGAACGACTCGCACGACTCCAGTCCGACATCCTCGACCCGGGCGCGCCGGTCGTCGTCAGCCTTCCGATGCAGGTGAACACGGTGACCTGGGCCGCGATCTCGCCACCGAAGGGCGGCTGGACAGCCTTGGACGGCGTCGATGGAGTGGGACTGGAGGCCGTGGCGAAGGCGGGGATCGACGAGGTGGCGACGGCGATCCCATCTGGCACCGGCGAGCAGATAGTGCAGCGGGTGCGATCCGAGGTGTGGGGGCGCCCGATCGAAGGGCTGGAGCACGTTCCTGCCGGCGCCGCGTTCGCGGCGCTCAGCCTCGGATTCCTCGGTGGCACGGATGCGGTGCGCATCTTCGAGACCGGGCCGTGGACGAGGCTATCGACCCCTCGAGGCCACGTGCTCGTCAAACGTCGAGCGTGGTCGCTTCAGCGCTAGCGCTCAGCTCTCGTCGCGGTGGAATGCCACGATCGGGATGACGCGATCGGTTTTCTCCTGGTACTCAGCGAACCCGGGGTTCGAACGGCTGAATTGCGCGTACAGGCGGTCACGCTCGGTTCCCGTGACGGTTTCGGCGGTCGCATCCATCCGCTTCACTCCTGAGTCGGTTGCGATCTCAAGGCTCGCCTTCGGGTTGGCCAGCAGGTTGTGATACCAGGCGGGATGCGTCGGTGCCCCCGCCTTCGAGGCGACGACGTAGACCGTGTCACCGTCGCGGAATGACATGACCGGTGACGTTCGTGGCAGGCCCGACTTCGCCCCTGTCGTCGTGACGAGCACGAGGTGAGCGCCCGCGAATGGGCCGCCGACCCGCCCGTCGTTGTCGCGGAACTCCGCGATGATCCTGTCGTTGAATCCGCTCATCGGTCCGTCCCCTCGCAGCGCTCCATGATAGCCAGCCTATTGGCACCGCCGAGCTCGGGCGGCCGCCACTGATTGGCGAGCGATTCAGCCGGTCGGGCGTCTGGCCCCGCCGCATGTTTCGGGGAAATTAACGCCTCGCGTCTGCTCTTCCCCTCTCGGCGCGGAGGCGCTAGCTTCGGTAAACAGTTAATGATTGGTTGTTTAATGGTCTTGAACTCGGCGCACGATCTCGACAGCGCTCTCATCGCCGCGGCACCGCGGGCGTTCGAGGTTCTCGAGCGCCTGGTGGCGGAGCCGAGCACCATCGGCCAGGAGAACGGCGCACAGGAGGTTCTCGCTGGGGAGCTGGCCGCCGCCGGGTTCGAGATCACGCGGCTCGAGATCCCGGCCGACATCGCTTTCGATCCGGCGGCCGGCATCCCTAGGATTTCCTACGCCGGGCGGTACGACCTCATCGGTGAGCGGCGCTCCCACGCGGGCGGGCGCACGCTCGTCATCAATGGGCACATGGATGTGGTGCCAGCCGATGACAGCTCGCGATGGACCGATCCACCATTCCACCCCACAACCGTCGACGGCTGGCTCCTCGGGAGGGGTGCAGGAGACATGAAGGGCGGCTTCGTCGCGGGGTTGCTCGCCATCTGGGCGCTCGACGAGATAGACCCGTCCTGGCTCACCGGCGACCTCGCCTTCGTGTCAGCCATCGAAGAAGAAGCAACTGGCAACGGCACGCTTGCCGCGGGTCGGGCAGGTTACGTCGGCGACGCGGCCCTCCTGCTCGAACCCACTGATCTCAACGTTTTGCTCGGGGGCATCAGCCTGATCTGGGTCCGGATCGAGGTAGAGGGGCGGGCGGGCCATGCGGAGGCCGCGCGGGAGTCCGTGAATCCGATCGGCGCCCTTTTTCCGATCGTCGAAGCCCTGCAGGGCCTGGAGCGAGACATGAACGAGGAGCACGCTAACGGCGCCATTCGCGACGAGGCTTTCGTCGCCATCGAGCATCCGTACAACGTCAATGTCGGGACGGTCGGGGCGGGCGATTGGGCGTCGAGCGTGCCTTCGGTCGCTCGCCTCGAGGTGCGAGTCGGCCATCCGCGCCAGTGGAGTTCCGAGCAGGCTCTCGAGCAGGTGCGCAGAGCGGTGGGCAATGCCGCGGCGGTCAGCGTCTGGCTCCGCGACCATCCCCCGATCGTCACGATGTCCGGCTATCGGGCGGAGCGCTATATGCAGGATGCCGACGGCGAGATCGTGGCGATGCTGGCCGATGCGCACAAGGAGGTCCATGGCGCTCCACCTTCGCTCGTCACCATCGGATCG
>JAQNCM010000663.1 GCA_029237615.1 Mucilaginibacter sp. | reverse complement strand
TCGGCTCGGTCGAGCCTTGCCCACGACGTAGAACAGCAGCGCACCAATCTCGCTCGCGAGATCGAGCAGCAGAAGGCGGAGGTCGCCCGCGAGTCGGAGCAGGCGCTCTCGCAGCTCGCTCATGATGTCGCGGAGACGCGCACGCGCATCGCCCTCGACGCCGAGCAGGCGCGCTCCGACCTGGATATCGAACTCAAAGCGCGGCGCGACGAGGCGGAGAAGGAATTCCTGTCCAGGCATCAGGAGGCCGTCGCCCAGACCCAGAAGTACCTCGACGAGGCGCAGGCACAGCTTGCCGAGACGACGCAGAACGCCAACGCAAAGCGCGTGGAAGCGGACACCGTCGAAGCCGAAGCCCGCGCCGAAGCCAAGGCCATGCGCGAAAAGGCTCGAGCGGAGGCGGCGGAAATCCTCAAGAACGCGGAAGCGCGAGCCAAGGCCATGGTCAAAGATGCCGAGAAGCGCACGGCTCGGCTCGTGTCGGACGCCGAGGATCGCCTGTCCCAAATTAGGATCGAACGCGAGGCCGTGGCCGGTTACTTCGAAAGTCTTCGGACTGTGCTGTCGCAGGCGGAGAAGGTCACAACAGACAAATAGCACCGACATCCGGGAGTCGCATGAAGATCCAGAACGCATTCCGACTCGGGCTTCTCGGAGGACTCGGCGTGCTCGTCGCCGTCGCCATCGGCGGCGCGATCACCACCCTGTCGACGATCATCACCTATATCGGTGCCGCGCTCTTCATCGCCCTGGGGATCGATCCAGCGGTGTCCTGGCTCGAGAAGCACAAATTCCCGCGCTGGGCGGCGATCCTCACCGTTCTCGCCGCCATCCTCGCGGTCTTCGCCGGCCTGATCTTCGCGGTCGTGCCGGTGATCGCCGACCAGGTCAACAATCTCATCTCGAATCTGCCCGATTTCATCAAGACGGTAAGCACGTCCACCTGGATCACCGACACGCAGAAGACCCTTCCGGCCTGGATCGACCTCAATCAGCTCATCACCAATGCCGGCAACTGGCTCAAGGGCAATGTCGCCACGATCGGCGGCGGCCTGTTCAGTGTCGGCATCGGCATCGCAAGCGGCATCGCCGGGCTGGTGATCATCCTCATACTGACCCTGTATTTCGTCGCATCGCTGTCCACGATGAAACGCGGCCTGTACCGCCTCGTGCCCGCTTCGAAGCGTGCGAGGTTCTCCGACCTGGCGGAGCAGATCAGCGCCTCCGTCGGGCGCTACGTGATGGGCCAGACGACCATCGCCCTCGCGAACGGCCTCTGCAGCCTCGTCTTCCTGTCGATCATGACGAACTTCGGCGCCAAGTACCCCGCGCTGTTCGCCTTCATCGCCTTCGTTTTTGCGCTCGTGCCCCTCGTCGGAACGCTCTCCGGCAGCGTGATCATCACCCTGAGCACCCTGCTGCTGAGCGGCCCCGGTGTCGCGCTCTGGGTCGCCGTCTACTACCTCGCCTACATGCAGATCGAGGCATACATCATCAATCCTCGCGTCATGACGCGCGCGGTCAAGGTGCCCGGAGCGATCGTCGTGATCGCAGCCCTGGCCGGCGGCGCGCTGCTCGGCATCCTCGGTGCGCTCATCGCTATCCCGGTCGCCGCTGCGATACTGCTCATCATCGATCAGGTCGTCGTGCCGCGGCAGAACGAGCTGTAGGCCGCCGCGGTGCCCGAACGCCTGACGAGCGTTCGATTGGATTACGCTGTGGAATATGTCGAGTACTCCGGTAAAGAAGCTGGTGCGGGAGGCCACGGCCAGCAAACCCCTGAGAACGCTTGCGAGAACAGGCTTCGCCGTCAACGGCCTCATGCATGTCGTCATCGGCGTGGTCGCCATCGGAATCGCGACGGGTTCTGGCGGTGAAGCGGACCAGTCTGGCGCGTTCGCCACGCTCGCGACCGCTCCCGGCGTGCCATTCATGCTTTGGATAATCGTCAGTGGCATGGTCGCGCTGGGCGTGTGGCTGATTCTCGCGGCGTTCCTGATTCCCGGTGCCGACCCGAAGCGTAAATGGGCTCACCGGATAGCGGAGATCGCCAAGGGCCTGGTCTACCTAGCGCTGGGCGCCACCGCATTTTCGTTCGCGCGCGGCGGATCGACGAATTCGGCCAGCGCCTCACAGAATTTCAGCGCCACCCTCCTCGCCGCGCCGGGCGGCGTGATCGTGCTCGTTGTCGCCGGACTCGCCGTTGTGGGCATCGGCGGATACTTCATCGTGAAGGGTGCGACCCGAAAGTTCAAACAGAACATCCGGGTGTCGTCCGGTGCCGCGGGAAGGGCGACCGTTTTCGCCGGAGTCGTCGGGTACATCGCCAAGGGCCTGGCCCTGTGCGTGGTCGGCATTCTCGTCGTCGTCGGGGCGCTGGTGGCGAACCCGACCCAGTCGACCGGGCTCGACGGGGCTCTCCACACGTTCGCGACGCTCCCCTTCGGGCCGTGGATTCTCGCCGCCGTCGGGATCGGACTCATCGCCTACGGTCTCTACTCATTCGCCAGGGCGCGGCTCGCTCGCCTCTAGCGACGACCGGTTCAACGAACGTCAGCCCGCGGCAGAGTCCAGCTCGTCGCCCTCATGGAACCGGGGGGCCGGGATCGGCTCGGGAAGCTGGCCGGTGGTGGCACCGGTCGACCTCATCCCCTCCTGGCGCTGCTCGAGCTGCGCCAC
>JAQNCM010000629.1 GCA_029237615.1 Mucilaginibacter sp. | reverse complement strand
CGGCGGCGCTGACTGTAAATCGGCAGTGTCGAGGTCGTACCAGGGGCTGGGACACCCGTCGATGCAGACGGAACCAGGCGCCGAGCTGTCTCGACCCGGCTGGACTCGACAGGTGCTGTTGCCGTGGGCTGGCCTCGCCATGCACTTTTTCGTTGTCGTTGCATTGACGAAGGACCAACACTGATGAGGACGGGAGGTCCAGTTCGCCATAGCAGTCAAGCCAGTCTGCTAGCGCAGATTCGGCAGGGGGGAACCGCCAGTGAGGTCCAGTGGATTTGGGGGCCCATCCAATGGACGGTGCCGATGACCCACACCGAACCAGGGCAATCCAGGGAGCATCCAAGACCGGATGACGGACGAGAGCGGTACCTGCATTCGACTAACAGCCATTGACCTGGTCTTAGCTCGAGGCCGACCCACGCGCGGTTCCATCATGCAAAAACGCGTGAAACATGGCGGTGCTCTCTTGTGACCACATCGGACGAACCAGGGTAATGTGTACATGGGAAGTATCTCGCTCGTCTTCCATGTACCGAGCGATCGGCTAAAGACGCCAACCGCAGTTCACATTCGCTGCAGAGTCCGTATTCCTTCACACCTCATTGGCAGGTCTCAGCAAGAGCGGTCTGCGATGGGCGCCAGCGGGCGGGCATGACCAGGAGAAAGCTCGATGGACATTGGACAGAACAATGCTTCAAAAAGCACGAGACAAGACACACCGTCAACCCTCATCGCCGTCATCGTCTGATGCTTCAGCCTCTGAAACTTGAACCGTGGTAAATAATCGCAGTCTCCTTTTGAGCTCTCGTCTCGTTTGGAGAATGCATTCGGACCACAAGATGGTCTTAGTGTTGTAGGACAGAAGACCTCCTTGGAAAGCCACACGACTTTGATGCCCCTGAGCCTTGCTTGCCCCGCCCTCCGCGTTCTGTCGATCGGTCAATCCCGCCGTCTTCCGGGGTCGGAAGAGAGAGGCCATCATGGACAGCGTGCGGAAGCTGGAGATGGTCGGTATCAACGAAAGTTGACGGCACACCAGTGATAAAATCCTCGGGGCATCTCTTGATCCCATTTGGCCGATGGCGTCAAGCCAGGGATCCCCCGCTGCCAGCGCACCGGAAGGCTGCGCCAGTGCAGCATGCAATTTACATACTGTGCAGTCCTCAACATCGCATTCGCAGAACATGCGGCAGGGCTGGCTCGACTTGTCCATTGTGCCGGTGAAGACAAGCGGAAATGGCAACACGCTTCCGCAGATGGGTGGTCATGCGCATCTCGGTCTCGCCATGCCTGGCTCAGCTCTTCTCCCTCTTTGCAAAAGCGGTGGCCAAAAGGGTGTGCACTCCCGCAGCCTTCCGGGCGCATCTTGGAGCCAATCGTGGTTCGGCATTTCTCCGTCCATCTGCACCGGGGCACCCCAGAGGAAAAGGGGGATTTGCCAAGGGCCAACAACCGCTCTAGTTCTCGGCAACGACTGTCTTGTGGTTCTTGTTCCCCAAAAGCCGTGCTGCCTTGACCAGGCTGATCTTCCAAATGATCCATGCGTCTGTCGATCTTGTTGCAAATATGTCATCCTTCTTTGCTCACCACAATTGCGGCTCTCTTGGCAGGTGACGTGCCCAGCCTCGGCCACAAACGACACCTTGACGTTCGGGCACGTGATTCCTTTACAGGAAACACTACTGGTTTAACGTCACTACCTATCGGGCTATGGCCGGTCGTCTGTTATCAATTCCCACTTAGATATAGGTATGTTCATGCCCAGCCCGCATAGAAGCTCCTTATGGGACAACTTCTTACATCTTGAGGGCCACACTCGTAAACACCCGTTGGCTCGATGGGTAATGCCGTGTTTGCCAGAGCCAGAGTAACAGGCAATACAATGGTTTAGTCTGGTACCGGAGACATACGAAAGGACTGGCAAAGGCAGACCAGGACAGACCGCGACTACGTAGCTCATCCCGTGCGACAGATTCGTGACCAGATGTAACACCTGGCCGGACGGGGAGAGGGACCTCCCTCGGCCATTGCTGAGTGAGAGATGGGGTGATGAGGAAGAAGATGGACTTCAAGTCGAATCCAGTCGAGCAGAGAAACGGCAGACGTACGACTCTTCCAGCGACCCTCCGTACCGGTATCCTCCGTACGTAGCTAGATTACGGTAGCCTAGCATATTGCAGCTGGCGCTGCCAGTATTCATGCAAGATCTGGCGTACGGGCTATTGGGCGGTCAGTCTACAACGGCTTCTACAGAAATCGATCAAGCTCCTCTGCCAGATCAGGGAAGCCAAGATGCTGTAGATGGCCCCCATCCTTTTCGACAGACGCTGCTTTACTTTACTTAACTATAGCCGCGCTGCCTCAGTTGCCGCAGCAGTATTGCATATGAGCCGGGTTTTATGAAGGAGCAATGCATGCCCGGCCGGCCGTTGAAACTAACGACCTACATCAGTCCCACCCCAGCAGCTTGGACAACCACAATAGCAAGAAAACGGGAAGTAAATGAATAGATTATCACAGCAAACAAGACAGACAAAATGTAAACAGTCCGTTCAACTGCGTTGGTCCCGAAAACAGACCCATTGATTATCGTGGGATCTTGTTCGGCGGATAGGTTCGTCTCCCTCGACCAGGACATCCCCGAAGTCGGCCATCAGACACGGCTCCACGAATACGCCAATTCATTCTCCACTGTTACCCCTAGGAGAAAAAGCTAGGGCGGCATCGTGCAGGAATCCCTGC
>JAQNCM010000205.1 GCA_029237615.1 Mucilaginibacter sp. | reverse complement strand
TAATCTTATTCTCAAGATTTGGAAGTTTTATCAACTCTCCATTGTCGAGCTTGAAAATAATTTCATCATCCTTCATTATAGAAAATACGGTACCATCCTGATATTTAAGATCAAATGTTTCGGTATCGCCGACCGAGGATATCCTAAAATAGGCATTGGCAGACATTGTGGTATAAAATGTTTCCCAGGATGTTCTTTTGGCCGGATCATCAGTTTTGCTTTTTTCTAGTTTTTGTCCAAAGGATTTCAGGCCCACGCCTATAAGTATGGACAGGATGATAAAAGTGTTTCTTTTCATTGTTGTTTTTTAATTGTTGACAAGGTTTAATTAAGTGCCTGTATTATGATTACTATGAATGCCCCACGGGATATTGTAACAGATAATCGATAATTAATGTAAATATAGTGGCTGATTTTATCTTAAACAATTATATTGAAAGAAAGATATATTGTGTATGCCATAAAACATACGGATGTACTACAGCCAACATTCACCGCCATGTTTGCGAAGACAATCTGTCCCGAACTTGTTTAGGGAGAAGTTGCGCCCAAGACGGGTTGGAGTTTTATACCCGTTTCGCAATTGAGGGCAAAGCGCCGCAATTGCGAACTTTGCAGAGTCGCCTGTACAGCATGCGATCGCCACGCTGCGCTCACGATGACAAGTTGATATGGGATGCGATGAGCATATATTTTTTAATTAAACTTATTGTTTAATTAAATTAAATAATCATTTCATTTATAGTATTTTAAATGTATCTACTTAAAGTGTTCCATCCGTTCCAAACGTTCCAGGTGTTCCTTCTCAAAAAGTGGAACACCTGTTAGTATCAAGTAGCAAGTAGCTAGTATCAGGTAGCTAGTAGCTACTTGATACTAGCTTAAAAGTCACCTTTATAAATTTCCTTTTTTAAATTCACTTATAGCATAGTGTGCAGCGCGGGCGGTGATGGCCATAAAAGTAAGTGAAGGATTTTGCGTTCCGGTGGAGGTCATGCAGGCACCATCGGTCACAAAAACATTGGGGCAGGCATGCAACTGGTTCCACTTATTCAACAGGGAAGTTTTAGGATCTTTACCCATCCGCACCCCTCCCACTTCGTGGATATCCAACCCGGGTGCTTGTTTGCTATCGTTCTGGTTAATGTCTTTGCAACCGGCCTTTTCCAGCATTTCGGTCCCCTGGTGCAAAAAGTCGTTCATTGATTTGATATCATTATCGTCATAGTCAACCGATACGGTAAGCAGCGGGATGCCCCATTCATCTTTCTGGTCTTTGCTCAGGTACACCTGGTTGGTTTCCTTCGGGATGGTTTCGCCCTGCATCATCATGTAAATCCCCCAGTCGCCCGCTTCTGATACGGCATCTTTATATTCTGCGCCCAAATGCGGACCTTCTACAGAATGTCCCCAGCCGCCGCGGGTTGCAGTATAGAACACCATATAGCCCCGCAGAAAATCGGTTTCCTGCTTATACACATTGCGAAAATTGGGCATCATTACAGCGGTTGGCCTGCGCCCGTAGTAATAGGTATCCTTATAACCCTCCATACGGGCGCTCAACGATCCCCGGTAATTCTGGAAGGCAATAAACTTACCCAGCAGGCCATTGTCATTCCCCAACCCATTTGGAAAACGCGCCGAGGTTGAATTGAGCAAAATAAGATTGGTGTTTAAGGCCGCCGCATTTACAAAAATAATCTTTGCATAGTATTCCGTGGTCTTTTTGGAATGTGCATCAATCACCCTGACGCCGGTGGCCGTCCCTTTTTTATCATCATAAATAATGGAGTGCACCACAGAATCAGGCAATATAGTAAGGTTGCCGGTTTTGGCAGCAGTGGGTAGTGTTGAGGAATTGGAACTAAAATACCCCCCAAACGGGCAGCCCCGCTGGCACAGGTTACGCGCCTGGCATTGGCCCCTGCCTTGTGCCAGATGCACTTCCTTAGGCTTTGTTAAATGGGCACAGCGGCCAATGATCACATTGCGATCCTTGTAATTGGCCATAATCCTTTGCTGCATTACTTTTTCTACAGTGTTCATTTCCCAGGGTGGTAAAAATTCGCCATCAGGTAAGGTTTCCAGGCCATCGTGGTTCCCGCTGATGCCTGCAAAGCTTTCCACATAACTGTACCAGGGCGCAAGGTCGTCATACCGGATGGGCCAGTCTACAGCGAAATCATCCCTCGCGGGGCCCTCAAAGTCGTATTTACTCCAGCGCTGCGTTTGCCTTGCCCATAACAATGATTTGCCGCCCACCTGGTAGCCGCGGATCCAGTCGAAAGGTTTTTTCTGGATATATGGATGCTCTTTATCCTTCACAAAAAAGTGCTCGGTACTTTCATCGTAAGCATAACACCGGTCAGCGATGGGGTTTTCTTCTTTTACTTTTATGGGCAGATGGCCGTGATGCTTAAAATCCCACGGGTTTTTGGTAGCCGTAGGATAATCTTTTAAATGCACTACATTTTTACCGCGCTCTAAAACAAGGGTCTTTAAACCGCCCTCGCATAACTCCTTTGCAGCCCAGCCCCCGCTGATGCCCGAACCGATAACAATCGCATCGTAGGTGTGGTCAGCATTGGCTTTGTAGTTAAAATCGACTGATGACATTTGTATTATTAATTGGTATGGCTAATATAGTGAATAGTTAATTTAGTTGGTGAATTACCAAAAATGATAAAAGAAAATAAAAGGTAATCGCTACCGGATAATTTGCCGCTTTTGTTAAATTTGAAAATGCTCAAGGTCAGTCAACTATTTGTTTATCCTATAAAGTCATTACCCGGTATCGCTGTTAATGAGGCCAGCGTAACAGAAAAAGGATTTGAACATGACCGGCGCTGGATGCTGGTGGATGCAAATAACCGTTTTATTTCGCAAAGAGAAGCACCGCAAATGACACAATTGCTGGTGTCAATTGAAGATATTGGATTAAGGATAACCCATCGAACAAATGATAAGTCTATAACTATTCCCTTTGGTTCCATCTCTTTGGGCCGGGGGAAATTCACCGTTTGGGATGACACCTGTACAGGCGAATATGTGAGCGACGAGGCCGACAAATGGTTTACCAATGTGCTGGGCTTAAATTGCCGACTTGTTTATATGCCGGATGACAACAGCAAGAGAAAAGTTGATCCAAATTACGCCCCGGAAAACACTGTAACTTCTTTTTCAGATGCTTATCCTTTTTTAATTATCGGGCAATCATCCTTAGATGATCTGAACAGCCGCCTGCCTGAACCGCTACCGATAGACAGATTCAGGCCGAATATTGTATTTACCGGAGGTGAACCATTTGAGGAGGATTTAATGGAAAGCTTCAGTATAGCCGGCATTAATTTTTATGGGGTAAAACTTTGTGCGCGCTGCGTAATAATCACCATTAACCAAAATTCGGGGTCGAAGGGAAAAGAGCCTATAAAAACTTTAGCTTCCTATCGGTCAAAAAATAATAAGATCTATTTTGGTCAAAACCTGGTTCACGAAGGAAATGGTAAAATAACCGTGGGTGATGAATTGCATGTCAAAAGTCTACACAAGGAAGAAAGATTTATTATACCCGAATGCACCGAAAAATCCACCCCCATTGATATTGAAAAAACATTTGGTATAATTGTTGAATAAAGTTTAACAACCGGATGCCGAACAACCAATCAGATAAACCTAAACTAAAATATCTAAACATAACCAATATATCTAAAACCGATCAACCTCTATCCTGAAATTTTATATAGGTGTACAGATTTCTTTATGTAATTTTGCAATTGTATTTATAAACGATGCTATCAAAAAAAACCAAGTACGCTATTAAGGCCCTTGTAGTGCTGGGCAAAAATGCGGATCAACCTCCGATGCAAATTTCAAGGATTGCGGAAGAAGAACGGATACCAAAAAAATTTTTGGAGCAGATATTATTAGACTTGCGCAATGCAGGCTTCCTATATAGTAAAAAAGGTGCCGGCGGTGGCTACAGCTTAAATAAAGATCCTAAAGAGATATTTTTAGTAAGTATTATGCGCATCACCGATGGCCCGATTGCCATGGTCCCATGCGCCAGCTTAAATTTTTATCATAAATGCGAAGAATGCCGGCAGGAAACTACCTGCGGTATCAGGGATGTTTTTGTTGATGTAAGAGATGCCACCCTGAAAATATTATCAGAAACCAGCATAGCCGATATCATCGCGCGGGAAAATACCCTCATTAACATTTGATCCTGACGGGCTTTGTAATAGAAACGTAAAAAGCTATTAATTTCAAATAAATTCTACTACTTCCGTATACTATCTATATATTTGTCTTATCAAATGAAAAAACACAATCCTAAGTATAATAAAGCTATGATGTGTTGCTGTATGCAGGGCGAACTGTGAGGCTTTATTTAAAAATATTTTAAGTACAGGCCTCTTTAGCATTAGCGAAAGAGGCTTTTTTATATCATAAAATTAATTCTACATTATGCAAAGCTTCAGAACCGAACTGGAGAATCCGGTAGTTGAAAAAGACATTATCGACCTCGAAAAAAAGATCAGGGCTTTTCGTGAAGGAAAGATCCATGATGAAAAATTCAGGAGTTTACGGCTTGCACGGGGTATTTACGGGCAAAGGCAGCCCGGCGTACAAATGATACGTATAAAATTACCTTTTGGTAAGGTCACTTTTAAACAGTTATTACGCATTGCTGATATTTCCGACGAATTTGCAAGCAGCAATTTGCACTTAACCACCCGCCAGGATATCCAGATACACTACGTAAGTCTTGACCGTACACCAGAGTTATGGGCTAAGTTAGAGCAGGATGATATCACCTTAAGGGAAGCCTGCGGAAATACGGTAAGAAATGTTACCGCCTCTCCCACTGCCGGTATTGATCCATTGGAACCGTTTGATGTATCGCCTTATGCGCAGGCTACGTTTGAATATTTTTTACGGAACCCTATTTGCCAGGACATGGGCCGTAAATTCAAGATCGCTTTTTCATCAAGCGAAGCCGATACCGCGTTTTCATATATTCATGATATAGGTTTGATTCCTAAAATCAATGAAAATAACGAGCGTGGTTTTAAGGTACTTTTAGGTGGCGGCCTGGGTGCACAACCTTTACTGGCAAGCATTGTAGAAGAGTTTTTACCCGAAGATGAGTTAATCCCTTACATAGAAGCCATTATTCGTGTATTTGACCGTCACGGCGAACGTAATAACCGGAACAAGGCTC
>JAQNCM010000386.1 GCA_029237615.1 Mucilaginibacter sp. | reverse complement strand
TTTATGTCGGTTATTTATCCGATTATATTTTCACGTGCGCTGAGCTCGGTTGATGACCATCACTGCTCTTTCGCTGGGATTTTGGTTACAGGCATTTTAGGCGGCTCCGTAGTACAGGTGCTTATAGGCGGGCTTGGAAACCTGTTTGGTTTACGCACCGGAATGTTTTTTCTGTATATAACAATGACCTATATACTTAGCATTGGATTTTGGGCAAAACCACTGATAACCAACAAAACAATTTTTGATACAAAAGAATAACGCTTTTATGAAAAACATAAAAATCATCGGCATTGACCTTGGCGCTACCAATATTCGCGGAGCTGTTGTAAATGATGAAGCCGTTTCAACGATTATATCAAAGCGCATACAAACAAAAGGAACTGAAGAACAGGTGCTGGGGGATGTTTATGGATTAATTGACGCGCTTATTAGCGAAGATGTCAAGGCGATTGGCATCGGCGTACCGAGCGTTGTTGATGTGAAGCTGGGAATTGTTTACGATGTCATACATATCCCCTCGTGGAAGGAAGTCCATTTAAAGGAAATACTGGAGGCTCGTTACAGCATTCCTGTTTTTGTAAATAACGATGCTAATTGCTTTGCACTGGGCGAACATTATTTTGGTGAAGGCAAAGGTGTGGACTACATGGTTGGGCTAACCATCGGAACAGGTCTTGGAGCAGGTATCATCATCAATAACCACCTTTATACCGGTCGGAATTGCGGAGCGGGCGAATTTGGCATGGTTGATTACCTCGACCAAAACTATGAATACTATTGCAGCGGCTCATTTTTCCATAACGTGTACGGCTTGAACGGAGAAGATGTTTTTAAAAACGCCCAAAATGGCGACCAAACCGCATTAAAGTTATATCACGAATTAGGAAAGCACTTAGGGAATGCCATTAAAATGATTATGTATACTTATGACACCGAACTTATCATTTTGGGCGGATCAGTACCATCAGCTTATGATTATTTTGAGCAAGCCATGTGGAAACAGATCAAAACGTTTGGATTTCTAAAAAGTATTGACCGCCTGCAGATTAAAACATCCCAACTTGAAAACAGCGGCATACTAGGTGCAGCTGCTTTATATTATGACGCGATTTGAATTTGAAAATGTGATAATTTGAAAATTGTTTTTTATGATCCCCAAATTAGAAGCTCATTTTCAAATCTTCAAATTACCGCATTTTCAAATTCCGCACTACCTTGTATAATTCGGTGCCTCTTTCGTAATGGTAATATCATGTGGATGGCTTTCCCTCATTCCGGCTGCGGTGATGCGAACAAATTTGGCTTGTTGCAAATCTTCAATGGTTGCAGCACCGCAATAGTGCATTCCGGCGCGCAATCCGCCTATGTACTGGTAGATAACCTCGGCAAGCGTACCTTTGTAGGGTACACGACCAACAATACCTTCAGGAACCAATTTGGTTACTACATCGGTTTCGTCCTGGAAATAGCGATCTTTTGATCCTTTATCCATAGCCTCAACCGAACCCATACCGCGATAAGATTTAAACTTACGACCTTCATAGATGATAGTTTCGCCCGGTGATTCTTCAACCCCAGCGAATAAGGAACCGGCCATGATGGAGCTTGCCCCCGCTGCGATTGCTTTAACAATATCTCCTGTTTGTTTGATCCCGCCATCCGCTATAACAGGGATGCCACGACCCAACAATGCCTGTGCACATTCATAAACGGCAAACAACTGCGGTACGCCAACACCTGCTACAATACGGGTGGTACAAATGGAACCCGGACCAATACCTACCTTTACAGCATCAGCGCCGGCATCAGCTAATGCAATTGCAGCTTCGCGGGTTGCAATATTTCCGGCTATTACCTGCAAATCAGGATATAAAGCTTTAACACTTTTAACCATTTCTATTACGCCTTTTGAATGCCCATGTGCGGTATCAACGGTGATTACATCCACACCTGCACTTACCAGCGCTTTAACACGGTCAATATTTTCGGCAGATACTCCAACCGCTGCACCAACGCGCAAACGTCCGAATTCGTCCTTACAGGCACTTGGGAAATTTTTAAATTTTTGGATATCTTTAAAGGTTATCAAACCCTTTAATATGCCATTATTATTAACCACCGGTAGCTTTTCAATTTTATGGCTTTGCAAAATCTCCTCGGCCTGGAAAAGCGTGGTTCCCTCTGGTGCTATGATCAGGTTTGCACTCGTCATTACTTCGCTTACCGGGCGGCTCATTTCTTTTTGAAAACGCAGGTCGCGGTTGGTGATGATCCCTTTTAACTTGTGATCCCCATCAATAATCGGAATACCCCCAATTCTGAATTCACGCATTATTTTTACTGCATCAGCAACCGTTGAAGCCTCGTGCAGCGTTATAGGATCCTGGATCATACCACTTTCTGAACGTTTTACCTTACGTACTTCGTCAGCCTGGGCCTGTATGGTCATGTTTTTATGAAGAATACCAATTCCGCCTGCCTGTGCAATAGCGATTGCAAGCGACGATTCCGTAACTGTATCCATCGCTGCAGAGAGGACGGGAATATTTAACCGGATCTTTTTGGTGAGATATGAGCTGGTGTCAACATCGCGTGGTAAAACTTCTGAATATGCCGGGAGTAGTAGAACGTCGTCATAAGTTAATCCTTCGGCGACAAATTTGGAGGGGTCTAGTTGCATAGCAAATAATGTTATTTGCCGGGCAAAGCTACTTCTTTATTTCGGATTTCGGAAACCTGAATTAGGATTTAGAATAAAAACTTGAAAATAAGACAATTTGATGATTTTGGAATTTTTTAATATTCTTCAAATTTTCAAATCGTCACGTTTTCAACTCAATATTTCCCTACAATCACTTTATAAAACTGATCAAAGTTTAAATATTTACCGGCAAGGTGCTGCAACTGAGCGGGGGTAATGGTTTTAACAACCTCCACATACCTGTCGTAGTAATCATAATCAAGGCCTGCGAAATACAGGTTTTTAAACTTATCAGCATGCGAGAATACATTCTCCAAACTCCCCAATAAGGAGCCCAACAAAAAATTGCGCACCAGTGATAATTCATCATCAGGAACAAGCTCGGTTTGTAACCTGTTAAGTTCCTTTTCAATTTCAATTACCGCCGCTTTACAAACATCCGCACCTACTTCTGTTGCTATAAAAAGAGCGCCGCCATGTTTTAACGAACTCATCCCCGAGCCAATACCATAGGTATAGCCTTTATCCTCCCGGATGTTTGCCATTAGTCGTGACCCAAAATATCCACCCAAAATGGTATTCAACACCTGCAAAGCCGAAAAATCGGGATGCGAACGATTTATCGCTGGTATTCCCATTCGAATAGCCGACTGTAACGCATCCGGCTTTTCGTTAAAATAAAAATGTTCTTCAGCTACTTTTATTTGAGGCTGAGCGGTATCAACCACTAAGCCTGAATTTGTCCAGTCTTTATTAAAAGTATCGGTTATTAAGCCTAGTATCGCCGGTTCTATCTTCCCTGCAATAAGAATGGTACAGTTGGCTGGCTGGTACATTTGCTTAAAAAAGGGCAGCATATCCTGCCGGTACAAGGTTTTATAAGTATCGGGTTCCGCTCCTAAACCATACAAAGTGTCGCCATAAATAGCTTTGTTAAAAATGCGGCGGGCAACAAAATCATTTTTCTGCATGCTCACCTGTAACTTTTGCTGCTGATTGCGGATAAATGTTTCCAGCTCATTTTCCGGAAAAATGGAGTTTGTTATGATGTCTTTTATTACCGGCAAGGTGTGCTGCAGGTGCTTGTTTAAGCTGTATAACGTAACCTGCGAATGATCATATCCATAATCAACCTGCAAAAACGCACCGTAAAAATCAACCTTATCAGCAATTTGGGAAGCGGTTAAAGTTGTTGTTCCTTCGGTAAGCATGGTGTTCACCGCTACATTAAGCAACGGTTTATCGGCATTAAAACGCTGGTTACCGAAAATCCATTCAATACGCACCAGTTCCTGATCGCCTGAATTAAAGCAATAAATATTGCAGCCGTTATTAAGCTTTTTATGCTCGGGCCTTATAAGGGTTATATTATCGATAGCCTTAAAATCGGGGGCTAATGTTCTATCTAAGTTGGTCATTTGTGATATTTTTCCTAGACCAGAATTTATCAAATTAAAAAAATCTTTAATTCTGAGAATTGTGGTCAGGCAGATTTAATCCTGTAAATCGTGTATAACTTCTTCCGCCAAATAAATCAGCGTTGATGAATTATCTTTTCTAAAAATTTTGTTGGCTGCTTCCTTAATCTGTGCCGCTG
>JAQNCM010000373.1 GCA_029237615.1 Mucilaginibacter sp. | reverse complement strand
ACCTGGATCACATTTTTCTTATTTTCTGCACAGGCTATAAAACAATGTTCCACAGTAGCCAGGTCGTCCTTATTTTTTATTATGCCTTCTGTATATAAAAAACCTGTCGCCAGTTCTGCATCGCTGCCAGGTGTGCGCATGGTTACTGAAATATTTTTTACGGTCCTGTTTAGCCCTGTACCAAAAGCCAGCCTTATTTCCAATGGTTCTTCTATGGCAAGCTTATCCATGGTAGCCAAACGCTGGCCTCCGGTGATTTTAAGTACAGTTACTTTTTGAATGGGACTTTCCTTGATTACCATAAATCCATCAGATTAATAATTGTTATCTAAAATTATTTTTGTTTGGCTGGGGTATCCTGAAACGGGATCGTGGTAAGAACACAAAGAATTATTGACCATTTTTTTAGTTTCAAAAGTTAGATATTAAATTTATATACTTTAAAAGATGCCTCTTTGAGGTTTGGATATGGATTTGGCCTGATCCAAAGTAAGACCAAAGTGGTCGGCAACCAGTTGGGCCGGGTTAGCATTTAACCAATCGTTCAGGGTCAATTCCTGGTATATCGGGCTGTTGAAAAGTATTACCAGCTTCAAAGTTTCTTTTCCGGTGTTTTCAATATAATGACCATAACCTTGTTTAATAAAAGATACCATTCCTTTACTATAATCCATTGTTTTAACCCGTCCATGCGAACCAAAAATGCTTACACGTCCCTGGCCGCTAATTACATATTGCCATTCATCCGCATTAGGGTGCCAGTGCAATTCCCGGAGGGCACCAGGCTCAATGTTCATTCGCAGAGATGTTAATGTGGTTTGTATTGGAAATTCTTTGGAAGACACCACTTTAATATAGCCACCTTTAAATTCCTGTTTAATACCATCAGTTTCCAGGCGGAATTTATGGGAAGAATAGCTGGCAGGAATATTGGGGTCCACATTGCGGGGGATTGGTTCAACGGCGATTTTACCTTTACCTATATAAAGCTCTTTTTTAGGCAATACTGCAAGTGCGCTGGCCGGCAGTCCTGAATTATGGGCGAGTATATCAGGCGAGATGTGACTCACCCAATCTGTTACACTAAAAGTCCCAAACTCTGAAAAATGACCATTGTCGAAACCAAGCACAAAAGCACATGGCTCATTGCCCACACACTGTAAACTATGCCCATATCCTTTGGGAAAATACCAAATATCGCCCACTTCAAATTCATCAGTTGATGTTGATCCGTCAGGAGTAATAACAGTTGTGCGTACCTTTCCTTCTAAAATAAAGGCCCACTCCGCGGCTATGGAGTGCCAATGCAGTTCGCGAAAGCCGCCAGGATTCAGCCGCATAATAACTCCTGCAATACTTTGGGATACAGGGAACTCTTCTACTGTGGCTTCCTTGGCACTGCCACCAGCACCCAACCAGCCAGCTTTGCTATTGGCCAGGTCAAACACAAAATCTTCCAATTCTGTTTGCGGAGCGTCTGAACTGATTTTGCCAGATGGGGATGCAACTGCCGTGTCCGGCGATATTGCATTAATCCCTGTTGCTGCTATAATTACTCCCATGGTTGAAAGTGATGTAGCGGAAAGAAACTTCCGCCTTGTAGTTGTTCCCATATGAATTACCGTTTGTAATTGATTATGGGACAAAATTATTGCTCATTAAAATAGGAGGGTTGGTTATTTGAAACCTTTATTGTAAAAACAAAACATTATTTTTTAATCTCCCCTGCACATAAAAATGGCTGTTTGTATTCAATGTGACGGCCGGAAAGCAGGCGATAGAAACCATCATTTGGAGTTTGAATATTGGGTAACTGTTAATAAATTTGTGTATTATATAGCTAACTACGCCATTGTTGAGCCTGATTATTTTAGTATTTCAACTCCATTTTAAACCTTCATACTACCAACTTTTAAAAGTTCTGATGCTATTTGGTTTTATTATAGACTCATAAAATTCAGAATTTATACAAAAAGCTCACAGAATTAACACAAAATATTGGTCTTATTTTCCAACAAAATAATTTATATCAATATGAAAACAATAAGAATTAAAGGGGCTGTTCTATTTTTGATACTGTGTTTGTTTTTTAAAAATAGTTTTGCCCAGCAAGAGCAACCAGTTCCTGCTTATCCGCGAATCACAGGTTTTTTCGCCGTATTGGTACCATTTGGTACTTTTAATGATAAAGGCTTTACCGCCAATTTTACAAAAAGTTCTGTACTGGGTTTACCATTCGGATTTAATCTTTTAAAGAGCGATCATTTGGGTTTCAGTATGGAAATGGTGCCATTTATGTTATCACAAAATGGATCAACCAAAATGAATTATATGCTTTTTCATCCGGGAGTTATGTTCCGGTTTCCTCATGGCTTTACCATTACTCCAAGGCTCGCTTTTCAGACGGACGGCAGGTACGGGGTAACTCCTGTATTCGGCAAAGTACTTATCGTTAAAAAAGATTACCAGTTTTTTATTTCATTAAGTGAACCGGCGCGGTTTGGTAATAATTTACCCGGATCATATACTACGGCAATGCAGCTTGGGATTAGTTTTTAGGGACGAAGTTCATGTGCGATTTAAATCAGGAGCACCAACATCAAGTCCGCCTGTCAGCTGATGATTCGCTCATAAACCGGGATAGCCGGTTCATAAATATTGTTTTTACCAAAAAAGATCAGGAAGCCGGTCTTTTTTGGTGATTTATTTTCCTTTAGTGAACACGTTGATAATGGGGATATCTACAACAATGGACATCGACCATCTCGAATAAAGTTTTGAGGCGTATTGGTTAGCAAGCCCGTTGGCATTGGGGTCAAGTACCTGGTTCTGGCTATTGACAACGGTGATGGAACGGAGCGTAGGTGCGAGCTGATAGCCGCCCTGGATAGATATCGGAACCTTCGGCAAACCGACCGATAAAAACAGGCCAGGGCTGACGATATTCTTTAGTTTTACTTCGGGAATGGTGCCGGATTTTAAAGTATCTGTACCTTTTAATGTGGTACCATTTCCTATCCGGTACGATGCGATCGCGCCAATATCAATAAGCGAAACAAATGCGCTTACAGACCAACCCTTAAATGGAGTATTGCCAACGCTAAAGGACACACCAACGGGTACTGTCAGACCGTAAGAGGTGGCAGCGCTTTTGTCAAAATCATGGGTTTTTTCTCCGCCGAGATAAGGGCCGATATAAGCATTTATAGCTATGTTAAATATTGCGTTTCTTTTGACGCCGGCACTCCCTGCCGGCATAGCAATGGCTTCAATGGCTTTCTGTACATCATCGCTGTTTTGAGCGGCTGCTACCGTTGCCACGAAATTGCCATATTTAGTTAAAGCGTCCAGTGCCGACTGCTTTTTTTTCCTTTCATCATCGAGCTTTTTAACTTGAGCCTTTAAATCATCCACAGCGGCAGCTGCCGGACTTGCTTGCTGCTGCACAGTTTTTAGTTCGTCTGATTTTGCATTATAATTTGTATTGGTTTGAGTTATCAGCGTGTTTTGAAACAGCGTATTGATATCAATTATGGCTGTGGGGTACTGTTTATAATAAAGGTCAACATAAATGCCAGATAAAGCTTTTATGGCATCCAGGTACCTATTGATCTTGGCGTCGGCTGCATCCATAGCAGGAGCTCCTACCAACGCAGGGCATTGTTCCATCAGTTTAATCAGGTCAGCTGTAGCGCTTACAAGTCCGTAATAATCCGCATAATCCGGTTGTTGATTACCTGCCTTTGACGCTTTTTTTACAGCGGCAAAATAAGCATCAACGGTTTTAACCTGGTTAAAGAGATTTGTCAGATAGGGCCGGTAGCTTGTTTCAAGCAAATCAATGTTTACAGCTTGTTCGGTCAAAAAAGTTTTTACGCTTTTTTCAGGGAAGGTAATGTCGCCGTCTTTTACTGTCAGCAATTGCTGATATAAAAAACCGAAATACAGCCGGGAGGTTAATTCATTGGTAAACAGCATATTCAGCGAATCAGCGGATACCCAGTAATTTTGACCATATTTAGAACGGAGCGATTGAGAGATCAGGTTCAGTGTTTGAAGTGAGGGGTAGATATGATTATCTATGTTATTAAGTGATGCTTGTTTGGCTTGTGAACTCAGGTAATCGTTTAATATGGCTCCCGGATGAGAGCCATTTTTAAACTGTTGCGCAATATAGGCTGCATCGCTTAAAACAGTTTTTACCTCCGGATATCCAGAAAGGAAATCCTTGTCATTGATCAGCTTCTGAAGGTTCGGCAGCATCAGGGTGAGATCCTTTTGAAAAGCGCCTCTGAGTGCCTGCAGATACTGGGGGTAATTGTAGATTTCTTTGTCAATCTGCGTCAGTGCCGCGTAAGTCGTCGGGAAGATGATCTTCAGTTTTTGCCCTTCGGGTTTATCCAGCTCAGCTTTGAATTTACTAAAAAACGCAACGGAAAGCTCTTCCTTCATCCGTGCGACTATGAATTTGGCGAGGCCGTCGGCTATATTAGTTACATCGGCATTGCCGGCGGATTGCAGCAATGCGGTAACCGATGTGCCCCCGGCCCCAGGTCCAACATACAAATTAGGGAACTTATTCTTAAAGAACGGATTAGCTTCAACATCGGCCTGTTTGGTTATATTATAGTATTGAAATATCGTTTTGTATAAAGGTCCGCTGGTTTGATAGTCCAGGTTACCCAAAAATACTGCATCGTAGAATGGATACCCATGGTCGGGGTTGTTTAGGGCAATCGGCGCTGGCGGAGGTACAGGGAACTGTATAGGTGCGTTGGAAGTGGTAATAGTTCCGGCACTCACTCCGTCAATTTTTATTGTAAAGGCAGGGTCTGTGATCGTGCAGCGGCCCTCACCGTCGTCGCAGGGATTGATCTTAAGTGTGTTATCGATATTGAAATCATAAAAGCCATTGGCTGGATGTAAATTACTGATGGTATAAGCAGGTACTATCGGCAGCATCGCCCCTTTAACAAAAATGGCAAGTTTTCTTTTACCGGTAAGCAAGACCTGCGATAGGTGCAGCCTTAATGGCAAAGGATAGGAGGCCTGAGGATTATCAACGATGATGTGGTTTTGTGCATCCTTTTTAAATGTGATAATAACCGGGTCGGCTGCCTGGGCAATACATGTCCAGCCTAAAATAATTGCAAAGGTTAAGGTAATTGTTTTCATGATTAAAGCAGGGTAAAATCATAATCGTTTAAGGTGTCTTCTACAGGTAATACGAAAGTGAATTTCTGATCGCAGCCCAGGATCAGGCCAACCAGTTTATTAACACCTCCTTCGGAAACATACACGCATCCACCGGAGTCCCCTCCTTCCGATACAGGATGAGAGTCGTCACGGTTTGTACTGCTGCCGATTAGGATAATATTGGTAAAACTTACTTGTTTGAGGTCATTATAGGTCAGCGTCTGCCGGTTATTGTAATCCAGGATATAACCCGTTCTTGCACCTCGAACTGCGGAATATAAATTCACACGTGTTTTTGTCACATCACCATTGCCAACCTGGTAAAAGCCACCATCTTTAAAAGATATGTCTAATTTTGGAGTGTATTGATTCGGATCAATTTGCCCAACTGCCAGGTCCTGAACACCGCTTATCAACTGAAAGCACCAGCTTCCGGCCGGAGCATTACTGATTAAAAACCCACTTCCTTCAGCTCCGGAAAGCGCTCCTCCCTTGTTTGTTGACAGGCCACCTGAATAAACATGCCCGGACGTCAGTACCCCTGTGAAGTTTTCGTTATCTGTCGAAGAGACCATTGCACCGATGGAACCTCTTTCAGTGGGCGTTGATGAACCCCACATCTTGCTCGATTGCAGGGATTGTATGCGTGGAAATCCTACGTCGGTGATGATTTCGGTAAATACATTTTGCGTGTTATTACCGGCAAGTGTTGCAACAAGGGTTGCTGGAATGCCAATGGTATTGCTGTCTTTTACATATATTGCGACGACAGGCGACACCACACCATCCACTTCACCTATAGTATCGCTGACCGAATTGATGTTGGGATAATCGGATTGTAGTTTATTTCTATTCTGGTCGGCAGCAAGTTTAGCGGTATCTGTTGTAACCGAACCGACGGTGCCACTGCCGCCGGCGATGGGAGTCACAACACTTGCAGCTGGCGGAAATTTGCCTTCAATGTAGGATTGGGCGATTTTGCCGCCAAAAACAAAGCCGATAACGGTGACCCAGGTGCCGTTGAGTCCGATCAATGCGAAAGAGTTAACCGCCCAGCCAAGCTTGAGCATAAGCATGCAAATGATATTGACCATCATAAACACAACGATGCGCATCGTACTCAAGCTGTTGTTCTGATCCATCAGGAGTTCCGAATGGATAAAAACAAAGCCAAGCATTGTAATGAAAAACAGGATGGGTATTTCTACAGGTATAAACTGTCCCGGCCGGCCAAATTCCTGCTGAACAATAAGTACCAGGAAGGAAATAATGGCAATGGACATAAGTATGTAACCGAATAAAGCTGAGGCGTTATCAGGTTTCATTTTGGCTCTTTTTAATTTCTTAAACTTATTAAGGCTGGGGGATTTTGATTTGAAGACTGGGACCATATTGTGATATGTTTATGAGTGAGAGTGACGCATAAGGCGGAATAGGTTGTTAACGCACTGAATGTAAGTATTATAAAAATATTGTTTACAAATTATTAATATTTAATTTAATAAGTTATGACTCGCGCTGGTTTTTATTGGGTTAACCTGTTAAAATAGCTTGTCACAGCGTTTTCTGCTAGATTCGAGAAAGCAAAGCCGCAGCAAAGTGCTTTGCCTAACTTTACCGGTAAACCGATTTAATTCGTGAAATTCTATCTGTTTTATCGTTACTGCGGGGAATGCGGCGTTGACCTCAACGCGCTAAATGGCAGAATCTGGAACTGAAAAAAGGTAGGGTGTGGCATTGGCACCAACAAGACCTATCAGGAACTGTTGAGTGTGTGCCACTCGTTGTAACAATTATTTAATTATATTAAGATTGGTCAGCTGCCTGTGTTGGTATGGTGAACCAGAATTTACTACCTCTCCCCAATTCACTTTCAACACCTATTTGCCCGCCATGCCGCTTTATAATTTCCGAGCTGATAAATAAGCCTAAACCTAATCCCGAACCCTGGTGACTCTTGGCATCCGCCCTATAGTAACGTTCAAAAAGGAAAGGTACTTTTTCTTTGGGTATTCCCGGTCCGCTGTCTTTTACTGATACCTTAACCATTTTATCTGCCTCTTCTATTAACAATATGATCTCCTCAGAATTAGCGGCATATTTAACAGCGTTGCTTACAAGGTTGGTTACTACCTGGTCAATATGATGCTCATCGGCATAAGCTTTTAACTCTTTATCGCCGAGGATGTGTATATGATGCCTGCCTGCCAAACTAATAGGATTGCAAGCAGCATTCAGCAGTTCGGATACGATAAACCTGGTTTTATTAAGGTATATTTCCTTTTGTTGCAAACGCCCTATATTTAGCAGGTCATCAATTAAAGTACTGATCTTTTGCATACTCCTGCGCGACTGGATAATCAGTTTAGGAAGCGCCTGAGGGGAGGGATCATCCTTCATTCTGTCCAGCAATTGTAACGACGCTTTAAGTGTAGTTACCGGTGTTTTTAATTCATGGCTTGCTATGCTGATAAAATCATCCTTTTGTTGCTGCAACTCTTTTAATTCATGAATTTCGGTAGCTGTTCCTATCCACATATCTATGTCCCCGTCCTCATTTTTAATCGGGAGCATCCTCGTCAGATGCCATCTGTATTGGCCGTCGAACCGCCTGAATCTGTTTTCGATACCGCCGCCATTACTTAGTCCTGCCTGCATATTGCTGAATTTGTTGATCGATGCGGCCAGGTCATCCGGATGAATTACCTCCTTCCATCCAAACATTTTACTGGCCTCATAATCCAGCCCGGTGAAGTCATACCAGCTTTTATTAAAAAAAGTTGCTTCGGCCTTATTTGTTACAGACCATGCCATCTGCGAAATGGTCTCAAACATGGTACGAAACCGGCATTCACTTTCTGCAAGTGCTTTTGTACGTCTTAAAACACGTTCCTCAAGCTCAGCATTTAAAACCTCCAGGCTATGCCGGGATTGCATTAATTTTTCATTGGTAGCTATCAGTTGGTTGTTCGTGGCTGCAAGTTCTTCGTTTGCGGCTGCCAGCTCTTCATTTGTGCATGATAGTTCTTCATTAACAGTCAGCAGCTCATCATTGGTAGACTTCAGAGTTTCATTAACAGACGATAGTTCATCTTTTAGCGCTAATTCTTTTTCCTTTAATTCTTCAACGGCCAGCCGATTTAACTCAAGCTCGGTTACGTTTCGCACTATACTTACTAAACAGTCTACTTTACCGGTAGCATCAAGAATTGGGGTGATCTCGGATTGCACCCAGGCACATTCAACTTTGGTTTCATCAGCGTTAGAAACTTCAAAATAAAGCAGCGGCAACTTAACCTGCCGTTTTTCTTTCACCGCTTCAATTAATCCATCCTTTAACATGGAAAATTGTTGTTCACTGGCTTTATCCCAGGGCTTATAAATATCAAAGGCATCCCTTCCTATTACATCCGCAGGCGTCCCGGGTGCGTTCCTGCGTTCATCATTCATTGCAATAATGGTGAATCTGGGGATGTTAGCCTTTAAAATTGTAACTGGAGAAGGGAATTGGTTAAAGATTGCTTCAAACATCGACGTATGTGCGGGAGCCATAATAGTTGTGTTTTTTAAAGTCAAATATACATGTTAAAGATATTACGATAGGAGGAAATTAATCTTGCCTGTTAATGTTGTGCTGAACTCAATTGGAAATAGTGTTTGCTGGAAAAGAAGAATCTCCATCAACTTTCATGAATTCCATCAGCAGACCCGAATATTTGCAGGGGTCCAATTTTTAAAGAGGAACAAATGGAACAGGTGAATTTGCATAAATAGTTATTTTTGAGTTCATTAGTAAGTTTCAAGGTTTTTTCAAATACCTCCCGGCCACTTATCCCGGTGATTGCTTTCAAATCGGAAAAAATTTCTTTTTCAAGAAATTAATTATTAATTAATAAAATTGTTTTTATATTTGGCCCGTTCATAGTGTTGCCCGGGAGACTATGGAATGGCTATTGCCGGCGGCGACCGTAATCTATCATAAACAACACTATTTATGAAAATAGCAATATTTACTAATGTTGGTATAGATATAAACGGATACAAATATAGCAGGTATACAATAAGCAGAAATAAAGTTAATCCACAAACCAGGAAAATTATGAAGATGATTGTTGAGCAGGTCCTGGTTACACAATTTCCGCAAGATGGGACACCAATATTTCGGGGCATAAATTGATGCCTCAACTTTACGGCCGATATTGTTTCCTATTAATACATGCCCTTCCCACTGATCCGGTGATTTACCTGATCAAATTACTAGCTGCATTTTGAATTTCCTTAAAACAGTTTTTCTGCTTTTGGGCATTTTGCAGCAAATTTTCAAGCTCATCCGCACTTTTTTAGCTTTTTTGCCTATTTCAAATATTGCATTAAAGACTAAGGAAATAATCTGTTTTGATAAAAATATTCTTATAAATTAAATAAATACACTTATTATTCTATTAATTAATAAAATTTCATATTTTTACAGAAATTAAAACAAAAATTAAATATTTTTGTATTCACGAATTTTAATCAAATAAAAAAATGAGAAAAATCAACTTGAAAACGTGCTTCTTTTATGCATCATTAACATTAGCCACAATTGTTACATCATGTAATAAAGAATCGTCATTAGTTCCGGCTGGGGTAAAACAATCAAATATATCCTTAGGCCAAAGAAACCGCGACGCTGTAGCAGTGCCGCCAAGCTCGCCAACAGGCAGTATTTTGCGGGAAGAATGGGATAACATAACAGGCAATGATATTGCACAAATCCCTTTAACAACCGCGCCAACCTCCAGTTCACAATATACTCAGATGGAAGGGCCTGTAGATAACGCGATCCAATACGGTGACCGCATGCGGGGTTATATTTATCCGCCACAAACCGGAAATTATACATTTTGGGTTGCCGCCGATGATGCTGCCCAACTATGGCTTTCAACAGATTCGGACCCTGCAAATAAAGTTTTGATTGCTTACAATCTAAGCTGGACCAATTATCACCAGTTTACTAAGCTTTCATCACAGAAGTCGGTTGCTATCAGGCTGAAGGCCGGCCAGGCGTATTATATAGAAGTTTTGCATAAGCAGGGTGGCGCAGGAGCTAATCTTTCAGTTCAATGGCAGTTACCTGACCGTACCGTTGAAACGCCAATACCAGGTTCAAGGTTGTCACCATATGTAGCTGGAAGTTCACCTTCTTCGCCATCTTCTTCTTACACCGTATCAAAGCCTATATATCTGTCTAATAAACATGATACCACAATAAGCGGTTTATCCATTAACAGTAATGGTACCGGCGTAGAGCCAATTTTTTTAAGTAATTGTTATAACATAACAATTACCGGTAACCGGTTAGTGAATTCTGCTGAGGTGGGGATCAATTTATATCAGTGCTATAATATAAAGGTTGACAATAATTATATAAGTGACGTGTCTTGTGGCGTTTATGCCGAACAAACAACAAGGGGCGGTATAGTAATTACTAACAACCAGATCTTAAATATGCAAGGGCCGTATCCAAGGGGCCAGTTTGTGCAGTTTAATAACGTAAGCGGGGCTAACAATTCTATCAGTAATAATAAATGCCAGGACAATCCGGGAGAAAGCGATTCCCAGGAAGGAATTAACATTTACGAAAGCAATGGCACCCCTTCAAGTCCGATACTGATAGATGGGAACTGGATTATAGGAGGTGGTCCCGGTTCAGCAAGCGGTGGCCTCCAATTAGGTGATAGCGGCGGTTCATACATTTATGCATCTAATAATATCCTTGTGAATCCGGGACAGATGGGAATCTCCGTTTCAGGCGGTAATCATATTTCTGTCGTTAATAACCAGGTATATGGCAAATCCCAATACTTTACCAATGTAGGTATTGTGGTTTATTATGGGATAGCTGGGAATACCGCTACCAACATTACGGTAAGTGGTAATTTAGTAAACTTTACCAATGCCAAAAATTATCCAAATAATGCCTGGCTGGAACCTGGTGAACCAGTACCTGCCGGCTGGAACGCAAATGCATGGGGAGCAAATATTGATGCTTCAATTTTACCTTCGTCCATAGTTTCCGCACAATAATATAATGTTATATAAAAAGCCAAAGCGTTTCAAAATGCTTTGGCTTTTTTGTTTACAGTCAATATCAAATGATTGAATAAAAATCATTTGCAGCCTGAGGCTACCAACACTAAAATCAGCTACTTCAGCTTCGGCATTCTCCCGGTTTTCAACCACACAGTTGTTACCGTTCCCCGTTTGTATCCATACCACATACAAATCGGGCAACTGATTGCAGACCACAACATTTTTTAAAATATATCATTAACATTATAATTATAAAATGTTTAACTTGCATTACACTGCATTTCAGTTCCTTATTCATGACTCAAACGCTTCGGCCAACCGGTATCGATGTGATCGGAAATATTCCGTGGGGTACACATTTTTGTCATTTCTATGAAACAAAGGAGGATCTGCTATCTGTCCTGGTACCCTATTTTAAAGCCGGACTGGAAAATAATGAATACTGTATCTGGATAACTTCAGGTCAAATAACCGTTGAAGACGCCATAATGGCGTTAAAAGAATCGGTGCCAAATCTTGATGAATATTTTGAAAGTCACGGACTTGAAATACTTTCGCACCAGGATTGGTACCTCAGGAATGGCGTCTTTGAGTTGGACAATGCTATTGATTCAATATTGGACCGCTTACGTATCGCACTTCAGCAGAATTTTGAGGGTTTGCGGCTTAATGGTGACGAAGGTTGGATAGACAGGAAGAAATGGCATGATTTTATTGAATACGAAGGCGCACTTAACCCGGCCATTGCGGGCAAAAGACTACTCATTTCATGTGACTATAACTTGGCTAGATGCAGCGCTGCTGATGTGCTGGATATTGCAGCCGTTCATGAACGGGCGGTCGCCATGCGTAACGGGAGATGGGAAATATTGGAAGTGCCCCAAATGAGAAAAACAAAGGCGCAGCTTAACCTGGAAAAGCAGTTGCTTGAACAACGCGTGGCAGACAGAACTAAGGAATTGCTTCTTATTAATGAAGAAGTAAAAAACGAACGTACGGAAAGAGAAGGTACGGCTTTGTCATTAAACAGATCACAATCAAACCTGAAGACCATATTTGATATAACAGATATTGCGTTCATATTGCTTGACAATGCTTTGCATATTCTGTCATTCAACGCAATAGCAAGTCATTTGTCGGAGTCGCTTTTCCGCACCCGTTTGAAGGTAGGTGCCTATTTCCCCGGATTATTAAGTGAAGAACGGCGGGAGTCCACTATTGAAATGATGGATGAAGTATTGTCCGGGCGGTCAATTAGCCATAAAACCAGTTACCATCTGCATAATGGTGGCGATGAATGGTACCGTATTAGCATTAACCCTGTGCAGGATACGAAGGACAATGTTATTGGACTGTGTTACTCAGCAACCGACATTACCGAGGCTAAGCTGGTTGAATTGGAACACAATCGTGCAAGCGGGCAACTGACACAACGTAATAAGGATTTTGAAAAATTTGCTTACATGCTCTCCCATAACCTGCGGGCGCCATTAGCCAATATGATCGGTTTATCCACAATGCTGAAAAAGAATGGCCTGCCTAAGTCAGAACGGGGAGAGCTTGAAAAGTATTTGTTTCAATCTATTGAAAAACTGGACGATGTAGTGCACGATTTGAACCGCATTGTGCAACTGGACGGCGACCGTAGTCTAAAAAAGGATAAGGTGACCCTGTCTGATCTTGTTAATGATGTAGCAGCCCGGTTTCAACCGCTAACTAAACGGGATAAAATCACGGTAATTACGGATTTTACAAATGCCGATGAAATTTTTTCTGTAAAAAGCTACATGCACAGTATTTTTTATAACCTGATTGCTAATAGCATTATATACCGCCAGCCGGGCCGGCCACCTGTTATCGAGATAAAGTCGGAAAAAGAACACAGCAAGCTGATCATTTATTTTAAGGATTATGGAAAGGACCATTTGAAGAGCAAAAGAAAAACGGAAGCAAAATCATATAAAAAACTTGACTCTTTTACCCAGGCTAATGGAATAGGATTATATACTGTAAAAACTAAGGTCGAGGCTTTGGGCGGCTCCATCAGCGTAAGTACACTTCCAAAAACCGGTACCGAATTTTATATCGAACTTCCCCTTTAGTCTCCCCGAAGTCGCCGGAGTTACCCTGCCGCAGTACCAACACCTTTTACCGTACCTGAATTTTCACTTTATTCCGGTATTAAAGAAACACATAATTATATCAACAATATTGGTACCTGCTTTTCT
>JAQNCM010000705.1 GCA_029237615.1 Mucilaginibacter sp. | reverse complement strand
GGAGGCGCTCTTCAGGTGGTCGCCGGCGAGGATTCCGAGGCCGCCGGAATACTGGGGAAGCGCCGCCGCGATCCCGAACTCCGGCGAGAAGTAGCCGATCGATTTCGGGGCGCCCTCCGGGCAGTCCCGCTGGTACCAGCGCGGCTCCGTCAGATACGTGTGCAGGTCGTCGAGCAGCGCTCGTGCGCGCGCCACGAAGACGGTGTCGGAAGCGAGCTCCTGCAGCCGATGCGGTTCGATCTCGCCGAGGAGACCGATCGGGTCGTGCCCGCTCTCCTCCCAGCGCTCCGGAGAGATGTCCTCGAACAGGCGTCGCGTGGGCAGATGCCACGACCACCTCAGGTTGGTGGCGAGCTCCTCGAGGGGGGCAAGCGATTCCGGCAGAACGGTGCGAACGGTAAATCGTCGAATAGCCTTCACCGCTCCACCCTAGGCGAGCAAGGTTACCGATCCATTACGGTCTTTCGTCGGAGCGTGCGACCACTCGCGAAGTGAACACCCGCTCCACGGTAGTCAAGGGGAAGAGATTTTGAAGCTGAGAGGCTACGGTCAGAGGGTGGCTATGGAATACGAACCGAAGATGGGACGCATCCCGATCCGGGACCTCTCCCCACAGCAACCCGAGAATCATTGGCCGGCGAAAGCTTTCGTTGGCGAGGTCGTGCCATTTCAGGCAACCGTCTTCAAAGAGGGCCACGATCTTCTCGGCGTCGATCTTCTGCTCAGCGACCCGAACGGCGTGCAAACAAAGCACCGCATGCACGAGATCGACGAGGGAATCGACCGCTGGGAGGTCGAAGTACTGCTGGACACCGCCGGCATCTGGCTCTACAGCGTTCAGGCCTGGAACGACGATTGGGCGACCTGGCTGCACAACGCCGAAATCAAGATCCCGGCGGGTGTCGACGTGAAACTCATGCTCATGATGGGCACGCAACTGCTCGCAAGGGCGGCGGCGGCCGACCCCGACAGCAAGATACTGAGGGACGCGGCCAAGACGATGGCCAGCAAGTCATTGGCACCTGCCGCCAGGATGCAGGCGGCGACCGATCCGCGCGTCTCGGAGGAGGTCGAGAAGCAGCCGATCGCGAGTCTCACGACCCTGAGCCTCGCGCTCGAACTCCGGGTCGAGCGCTCCCGCGCCGCGGTCGGCAGCTGGTACGAGTTCTTCCCACGCTCGGAGGGTGCGAAGAAGGCGAAGAACGGCACCTGGACGAGCGGCAACTTCCGTACGGCCGCGCGCCGACTGCCGGCCGTTGCTCGCATGGGCTTCGACGTTCTCTACCTGCCGCCGATCCATCCGATCGGCACGAGCTTTCGCAAGGGGCCGAACAACACGCTCAACCCCGGCCCCACCGATCCCGGTTCGCCGTGGGCGATCGGCTCCGCGGATGGCGGACACGACGCGATCCACCCCGATCTCGGCACCGTCACCGACTTCACCGACTTCCTCGACACCGCGAAGAAGAACGGCCTGGAGGTCGCTCTTGACCTGGCACTGCAGTGTTCGCCAGACCACCCGTGGGTGACGGAGCATCCCGAGTGGTTCACGACGCTGCCCGACGGATCGATCGCCCACGCCGAGAATCCTCCGAAGAAGTACGAGGACATCTACCCGATCAACTTCGACAACGACCCGGTCGGCATCCGCAACGAGGTGCTGCGCATCCTTAGGTACTGGATCGGGCTCGGTGTGAACATCTTCCGGGTGGACAACCCGCACACCAAGCCGCTTCAGTTCTGGGAGTGGCTGCTGCACAGGGTGAACGCGGAGTTCCCGGACGTGGTCTTTCTCGCGGAGGCCTTCACGAGGCCCGCAATGCTCTACTCGCTCGCGCAGGTCGGGTTCCAGCAGTCGTACACGTACTTCACCTGGCGCAACACCAAGCTCGAGTTGGAGGAATTCCTCACCGAGATCTCCCACGAGCACGCCGCGTATCTGCGCCCGAATCTCTTCGTGAACACCCCGGACATCCTGACAGAGTACCTGCAGTTCGGCGGGCCAGCGGCGTACCGGGTCCGCGCCGCGATCGCGGCGACCGCGTCGCCCACCTGGGGCGTCTACGCGGGCTACGAACTCTACGAGAACGTGGCCCGTCCGGGTTCCGAGGAGAACATCGACAACGAGAAATACGAGTACAAGGCGCGCGATTTCACCGCTGCGGAGGTGACCGGCCACTCGCTTGCGCCCTACATCACCCAGCTCAACAAGATCCGGGCAGAGCATCCGGCCCTTCGGCAGCTTCGCAATCTCGACATCCACTGGAGCGATGACGACTCGATCCTCGTCTACAGCAAGTATCTCGACGGCGCGTTCACGCGCTCGGGCCGCGGCGACGCGATAATCGTGGTCGCGAATGTCGATCCGCACTCGGTTCGCGAGGCCACCGTCTACCTCGATCCCACCCGCTTCGGCATCGACGACGGCGAACCGTTCGAGGTCACCGACCTGATCACCAGGCAGCGGTTCAGCTGGGGGTTACAGAACTTCGTGCGGCTCGATGCCTTCACCGAACCGGTGCACATCCTCCGTGTGGAACTCCCGAGAGGCAAGTAGATGGCCAAGCCGAAGAAGACCCCCGTTGCCAGCCAGCCGGCGCTTCCGGAGCTGCACCCCGACCACATCACAGCGCTCGCCGAGGGCAGGCATCCGCAGCCGCATGCCACTCTCGGGCAGCACGTCGTCGACGGCGGTTTCGTCATCCGGGTCGTACGTCCGCTCGCCGCATCGGTGACCGCCATTCGCGCCGATGGCACGCGAGTGCCCCTCGCGCATCTTGCCGACGGCCTGTGGCAGGGCTTCGTCCCCGGCGAAGGACAGTCATACGCGGTCGAGACGACATACTCCAACGGCCCCGACTGGACCGCGGACGACCCGTACCGCTTCGTCCCGTCGGTCGGCGAGGTCGACCTCTACCTGTGGGGCCAGGG
>JAQNCM010000363.1 GCA_029237615.1 Mucilaginibacter sp. | reverse complement strand
TTAAAGGTTTACCATCAACAGCAATATTATTCATTTGGTTAGCGACTTTAAAAAACCATAAGAATTTTAGTCATCTGTTTATTTGAAGGGTTCTTAACTCCGGAGGCATATTGTCTGATCAGGCACGGATTGAGATCATTAAATCTCGCAAACCCGGTTTTATTGATAAAATCAAATTCCTCAAATAGAGCAGTCACATCATAAGTTCGTTCAATTACAATATTGTCTAAGTGGCAATACTATTGTCCATAATTTGGACGATGTCGGATTTAGGATTCAAATGTAGGCTCGTATTTTGCAAGTGACCAATGCTTCCACATTACGGCAAATGGACATAGCTCCCTATCATTGCATCTGCTCCACGGAGCCGTATCGCAACGATGATCGACAACAATATTATTGCCGGGACCTTGACTTTTAATGCAATGATCTTTCAATTCACAAGGTAGCGGTTTATTATTTGAGAAAACACGAAGTACTTGGTTAATTGCCCAAAACAAGTGTGGATGAAAGTTTGAGTTATTGAAGTTTGACGGCAGACTTATCGTTCCGTCGTCCTCGCCATTAATGACCAACGGCGATCCCATCAAAGCGTGAAATTGAATAAAGAATTGATTTTGCCTGAGTTCTCCAAACTGAATCAAATCGGTTACAAAGTCAGGGACGTTCGTTCTGAACGCTTTAATCCTGTCAAATAAAATATCTATCCAATTATTGTTCCCCTCAAAATGTTCGACTTTGAAATTAAGTTTAATTTGTTCCCTTACTGTTTCGAGAACTGTTTCAAAATTCTCATGACTGCCTTTCAGATAAGTTGCTGCGACTTTATAAAGGTCAACAATTTCCACTGCTGTATCTAAAAATGAAGTAGCCTTTAGATGTTCTAACAGTTTTGTATAACTTAACCCAGGATGGTAGGTCATTAGTGCAGCATCACAAGATGCTACTACTAATACCGGTTGTAAAGCTAAATCAGGGTATATTAACTCGGCAAGTTTTTGAGCAACCAAATAGGGGTATTCATCTGCCGGTAATGAATGGCCTTGTTGTTGCAAAATAGTTTCGTAGACTTCTCTTTCACATAGGTAGGCCATTCCCTCACAAATGTGGTTGCCGCCTAGTTGAAATTGAAATATTTCTCCTGTATCAATATCCTTAGCCTCAATATTTACCACATCGATCAGTTCAACGGAATTTGTGCCCCATTGAATAGCCTGGCGCGAGTAACTTATTATGTCAATATTTTTATGTTTCGGATTGATCGGGCTACCTATATAAATCGGTTTTAACAAAAAATTATCATATCCTGCGTCACGCCCATCATTGACCAACGGGATAGGCGATTGAAATGAGTCACGGGTTTGTTTACCTATGCGATGAGCAACATCCTGTATATAGTAAGTAATGGTCGAGATATTCATTAAGCCGTATATTGTTGAAATATCCTGTATGAAATGGATATACTCGTGGAAATAAAGAGCAAATGTTCCGTCTGTTACACTCGATAAATCTGATAGATCAACAGGAACGTCGATTCGCATTCTGAAAAAAGACGGTCGATAGTAACACTTTAAAAAATCGAGATTTTCCATTTTTGATGAATTATTGAACATTGAAAAAACCGCTTGTGGGGTTTATGAGTCTTTTTATAGCTAATAAAAATAATTAATGAAGTGAATTAAGTGAAGCTATTTTAACAAAAATCCTTATTTAAATCTTTATTATAGCCTACTAATAAAGCAGGCATTTACATTCCTTTTCATCTGTTTTCCGCGTGTACACTAGTTTTGTTTGCAAATTGTTTGCGCGGGTAATAAAAAAACCACTTACAAATTCATGTAAGTGGCTGATTATCAAGGTGGAGAATATCGGAGTCGAACCGATGACCTCTTGCATGCCATGCAAGCGCTCTAGCCAGCTGAGCTAATCCCCCTTTTGCGGATGGCAAAAGTAGTAAAAAGTTATGCAATAGCAAATGGCCTATCCTAATTTAAGTCCTAACCCATTAAAACAAGTAAAGCCCCTGATGGGCAGGGGCCTTTACTAACCAATTATAAACCTAAATTATGAGAAGACTATTTTGTTTTATTACGGTGTAAAAGTAACACTATCATTTAACATTTTTGGCTTTTTTTTGTAATTTTTTTGTAAAAAACCAATTTACCACCGTTTGATTGTCAAAAATACAAACATTTTGTTATAAATATAATAATTATTAAAAAAAAATTAAAATTTTTCATTGTTTGTGATTTAAGAGTTAAATTATTGTTAAATCATTGTGTTTTTTATCGTTCCTAATCACTTTACTCTTAATATGCTAAATTATTCCTTAATAATTAGCAAGAAAATGATTTTTATTTGTCAAATATTAACTTATTAGGTGCCTTTTAGTGCAATTACTGACAATCACCTCGTTTTTTACGGCTTTTTTGAAAAAAAGATACTGTTTTATAAAATATTTTAAACAAACAAGTTTAATTAGACCAATAACGCTCGTTTACCACTTTAATTTAAAGTACAAACTCTAATGATACAGATAAATTGTGTTTCGATTACGTAAAAATTAAGTTATAAACCCAAATATTGCTTAAAACAAACATTATTATTAAAAAGCATGAACATTTTTGTGGCTGATAACCGCTTGTACTAATGACTAATACAATCCACGCAAAAAAGCACCCTGAGTTAACATCACTTACGTTGTGGATAATGACCATAGCAACAGGTCTTGTGGTGGCTAATTTATACTATAATCAACCTTTGCTGGAAGATATTGCCCGCACTTTCCACACAAGCAAGGGCAAAGCTGGCCTCGTATCTTTGCTTACGCAGATCGGTTATGCTATCGGCATGCTTTTCCTGGTGCCTCTCGCAGATATGGTTAAGCGCAAGCGATTAATGCTGATTGTTTTCGCATTTATTGTTTTATCACTTTTAATTACTGCATTTGCGCAATCTATTAACATATTAATTTTTGCCAGCTTTCTTTTGGGAGCCTCGTCCATGATACCACAATTGCTGGTGCCTATGGCTGCCCATCTTGCCAGGCCGGAAGAGCGTGGAAGAAAAATAGGAGTAATAATGAGCGGCTTGTTAATTGGAATATTACTTTCACGGACTTTTAGCGGTTACATTGGTGCATATTTTGGCTGGCGCGCTGTGTTTTACATAGCCGCAGGTATAATGCTGCTAATGTGGCTGATGATCGGTTTGTTTTTGCCGGAAGTTGAACCTGACTACAAAGGCAGTTACGGAAAACTGATGGCTTCCCTTGCCGACCTGATAAAGAACGAGCCCAAGCTAAGACTGGCTGCCTTGCGCGGAGCATTATGCTTTGCCTGTTTTAGTGCATTTTGGACCACAGTGGTGTTTTTACTTCATCAAAATTTTAATTTGGGCAGTGCAGTGGCAGGTGAATTTGGGCTTGTGGGCGCCTTTGGCGCACTTGCTGCAGGTTTAATGGGGCGTTTAAGTGATAAAATGGACGCTTATAAATTATCAGGGTATACTTTATTACTGATTTTGATATCTTTTGTGATTTTCATTTTTTCGGGGCATAGTATTCCGGGGTTGATAATAGGTGTAATTGTTTTAGATATGGGTGTACAGGCCACTCATATCTCCAATCAATCGATAATTTTTGCATTGGACGCCAAAGCGCGTAATCGTATCAATACTATATATATGGTCGCTTACTTTATTGGTGGAGCTGTGGGCACCCTTATTTCAACTCAACTTTGGAAAAACTACGAATGGACTGGTGTATGCATTACCGGTATGGCTATATCCCTATTAACGCTGATTATCCATTTTCTTAATCATCCCAAGCCGGTAAACGCACCAGTGGTAAAAGCGTGACTACTGTTTACAACAGATGTACTAAAATTTTATACACTAAACTAAACAGCTCCTCCGCGTCAATTACAACCCTTAGTTGTTTTCAGCTTTATTTTCGGCATCAGATACATAAACGGTGTGCGCAAACGATTATTTTTTACTTAAAAGGAAATTTTGGCATTGAATTGGAATAGTATAGTTCAAATGCAGTACAGGATGGCACTTGAAAATAAAAAGCAGCACGAAAGCAAGGAGAAAGAATGGGAGAATCCTGTAGATCCCGCTAAGTCTTCTGACGAGCGGGATAAAGAACAGCTGCTAAGGCAATATAAAGAAGCAAAGCGGCGGAAAGATAATTTGACAACAGAAGAAAACGACACCGATAAAACAAAATAACTATCAACCAAAATATAACCTATGAAAACTTATAAAAAACCCGCAGCAAGCAAATTATTAATACGTTATGATATTGAATTGAAAAATTTGTTAGCGAGCGATCTTAAATCGTTTATGGATAGAAATCCATTTTTAGCCAGCAGGAAACAAGCTATAGCACCGCATACATTGTCAGTAGCCTGATCATCATATATCTACCTATAAAAATCAAACATTGTCTATGAAAACGGTAAGCTCTGCAACTTGCAGGGCTTTACTTTTTTAAATATATTTAATGATTAGTGACGCTGTTTTTTCCGATGCTCCAGGTTGACCCATCTTTTTGTCCAGCTCGTCATAATCAGCAAGCATTTTTTGACGATAGGTTTTATTATTCAGAAGGTTGTCCAGTTCGCCATTTATATTTTGTGGGGAGCAGTCCTGCTGTATCAGCTCTTTTACTACTTCCCGGTCCATTACCAGGTTAACCAGCGAAATGAAATTTATTTTTATCACCATTCTCGCAATGCTGATAGATACCGGGTGCCCCTTGTAAACAACCATCTGCGGCACATTAAATAAGGCTGTTTCCAGCGCAGCCGTTCCTGACGCTACTATCGCTGCAGATGCATGGCTCAATAAATCGTAAGTAGCGTTAAATATAACAGGGATTTTTTTTTCAACGATAAATTGATCATAATAAGACGGATTGAAAGAAGGTGCACCTGCAACAACAAATTGGTAGTCGGCCAATTGGCCTGTTATGCTAAGCATTGCTGGTAATAAACGGCTAATTTCCTGTTTTCGGCTACCGGGAAGCAATGCAATTATTTTTTTATTCGGTAGATTGTGATTTTTTAAAAATGCTTCATCTGGTTTAAAGGCAGCAATTGCATCAAGTAGCGGATTACCTACATAATCCACTTCCATTCCCCACTTTTTATAAAAATCAACTTCAAAAGGAAGTATGCAAAAAAGATGATCGACCACCTTTTTTATTTTCAATACCCGTTTTTGATTCCAGGCCCACACTTTGGGTGAAATATAATAGCATACCAACAGTCCTTTGTTTTTGGCGAATTCAGCTATTTTTAAATTAAAGCCCGGAAAATCTATCAGTATTAAAACATCCGGTTGCCAGCTAGCAATATCTTCTTTGCAAAGTTTAAGATTTTTAAAAATAGTATTCAAATTAAGCACCACTTCCATGAAACCCATAAATGCCATATCGGCAAAGTGCTTCACTATAGTACCGCCCTCCGCCAGCATCAGGTCACCACCAAAAAAACGAAATTCGGCATGCTGGTCCAGCTTTTTTAAAGCTTTCATCAAATTAGCTCCGTGCAAATCGCCCGAAGCCTCGCCCGCTACCAGGTAATATTTCATCTTATCGGGTGAATTTTAAAGGCAAATACAAGTACCATAACTATAAAGGTAGCAAGCATTACGCCTTTACCTGTTTTGTCCAGTCCTTGTTTTAATGCAAAACGCATTATTATGAGGTTTAATGCAATGGCTATAAAATAAGGCAGGCCCGGTCGGCTAACAATCGCAGTATCATATTTTAATAAATAAGCGGTTATTAAGGCAATTGCCGGAAATACCAGCGCGGCCAAAAAACCAGTAAACATACTATTTTTATTTAGCATAAATTAAAAAGGACAAGTACTGACGTCTATAATAAATGAGTGTCTCTAACCATCTTTTCCAAAGCATCGATCCATGTTGGTGCATCATTTAAACTTTCAACAAGTTGCACGTGTTCGCCTCCTAATGCGCGGAACTCAGCACCATATTCTTCAGTTACTTCGTAAACAGTTTCAAGGCAGTCTGCCACAAAAGCCGGGCAAAACACCAATAATCGTTTTTTGCCTTCATTAGCCAATTTGGCAACTATGTTTGTTGTATATGGCTGCACCCAGGGGTCATTGCCCAATCGAGATTGAAAGCAGACAGTATATTTCTCTTTGGATATATTTAATTTTTCGGCTATTAATTGGGCTGTATGATGGGATTGTGCCGAATAGCAAAATTTGTTGGTGTCGTTCATTACTGAACAGCAGTCGGCTGTTTTTAAACAATAATTGCCGGTATGGTCACATTTTATTAGTTGCCTTTGGGGCAGGCCATGAAAGCTGAATAAAATATGATCATAAGTTTCGGGCTGATATTTTCTTCCGTTAACTGCAAAAGTTTCTATCATTAATTCATTATCGTGAAACGAATTAATAAACGAAATAGTTGGGATAGTGGGCCATTGCCTTACCAGTTCCATCACTTTATCATAAACAGAGCCCGTACTTGCTGACGCATATTGCGGAAACAAGGCAATAACCTGTATGCTTTCAACCAGGCTTTCCTTAAGGCGGGTTAAAGCTGAAGCTATAGAAGGGCTTTGATAACGCATAGCTAGCTCCACCTGGTATACATCTCCCAAACGTTGCTGTAAGGCCTGGTGCTGTAATTTGCTGTAATGCAGCAAAGGCGAACCCGTTTTATCGTCCCATATTTCTTTATATAATTTGGCTGATTTTGGGCTGCGGAATGGGGTTATAATGCCTTTAACCAAAAGTGCACGGGAAATAGGGTTTATATCAATTACCCGGGGATCCATTAAAAACTCATCCAGATATTTACGTACGTCTTTTGTTTCCGGGCTGTCCGGTGTACCTAAATTAACAAGTAAAACTCCTTTTTTTGCCATAATTGTATTCGGGCACAAAAATAGTTTTTTTTAGTGAACGATGGGCAGATATGAGCGGTGTGTTGTGTAGATGCTTACAGGTGATTAATGAATATGACATACTCATTGCCAAATCATTAATATTTTTCCAGGGCAGCTTTTATTTCCTGCATCAGCCACATTGGGGTAGAGGTAGCACCGGCAATGCCTACTTTATCGCCAGGGGAGAATATTGATTTCTCAAGTTCGCTTTCGGAAGATATAAAATAGGTGTTGGGATTGTGTTTACGGCAAACTTCAAATAAAACCTTTCCGTTTGATGACTTGCGGCCAGAAACAAATACAATTTTATCAAACTTATTAACAAACTTTGGTAGGTCATGGTCGCGGTTGGATACCTGGCGGCAAATGGTATCATTAGCTTTTAAATCATAACCGCGTTCTAAAAGCTGGTCTTTTACCTGGTAAAATTTTTCCATGCTCTTGGTAGTCTGGCTGTAAAGGGTAATATTGTGAGGTAACTCCACATTCTCCAATTCGGCAATATCCTGAAAAACGAGCGCCTCATTATTGGTTTGCCCTTGCAGGCCTATCACTTCGGCATGGCCGTGCTTACCAAATATCAATATCTTTTCATTTGCATCGTAGGAAGTTTTAATACGGTTTTGCAATTTTAATACTACCGGACAAGATGCATCTATCAGCGTAATGTTATTCTCTAAAGCTATCCGGTAAGTTTCCGGCGCTTCACCATGGGCACGGATCAACACTTTTTCATTCGACAAATTTTTC
>JAQNCM010000347.1 GCA_029237615.1 Mucilaginibacter sp. | reverse complement strand
TTAAATGGATGGTATCGCTGCTAAACCGTATTAAGTTCCTTAAAAAGTTCCATCGTTTTTTTGATATAATGGGCAAATATAAAACCGACGAACTGTTGGACATTATGTGGTTTTGCCTTGCGCGCTTTTTAGTATTTACCTTTCAGTATTATCTCATTATGCACCTGCTTATACCGCAGATTCCCATTTTGCAGATGGCCTTGCTGATGTTTGTTTTTTTCTTTATTCAGTCTGCCATGCCATCATTGGACCTGATAGATATCGGGGTAAGAAGCATTACTGCCGATAAGCTTTTTAGTTATATAACCGACCAGCATATCGCAGTTGTGGTGGCAATTTCACTTATCTATATTATTAACCTGATTATTCCTGCTATTTTAGGCTCCGTATTTGTATTTAAATTAAAATTCTTTGATCGGACTGCTTAGTATATTATCCCTGCTGCTTACGGGCTTATTCCTGTGTGTGCTGATCTATCTTATCAGGGGATGGAATGCTGTGAAACAGCCTCAAATAAAGGCCTCCGGATTTGCTACCAGCGTAACCATATTAATAGCTGCCCGTAACGAGGAAGAAAAGATCCATTTAACCATTGAAGATATTTTAGCACAGGATTATCCCGGGGAATTGACAGAGATCATCATCGTGGATGATCACTCAACAGATTCCACTTCGGCTATTATCAGCAGTTATGCGGCTAAAGGTGTAAAGTTGTTGCAGTTACAGGAAGACAAGCCATTAAACTCCTACAAGAAAAAAGCGATAGCCGAAGCGATAAAACGCTCTTCGGGCGAGCTGATGGTAGCAACCGATGCTGATTGCCGCATGGGGATAAAATGGTTATCAACCATAGTTGGGTATTATGAGACGCATCAGCCTGTAATGATCTCCTCTCCGGTAAGCTATTTTGAAGAAAAATCATTGTTTGAGCGAATGCAGTCTTTGGAATTTTATTCCCTCATCGCTACAGGTGCGGCATTTATAGGGAATGGCCATGCGTCCACCTGTAACGGTGCTAACCTCGCTTACCGTAAAGATGTGTTTTATGAGGTAGGCGGTTTTAACGGGATCGATGACCTGGCGTCAGGCGATGATGAATTACTGCTGCAAAAAGTTGCCGTACGCTTCCCGGGAAGGATAGGCTTCTTGAAGTTATATAATGCGGTGGTGTTTACACATGCCAAACCTAATCTCACCGCGTTTTTGCAGCAAAGGCGCCGCTGGGCATCAAAATCTGTAAAATACAAGGATAAAAAAATAGTCGCGCTGGTAGTAGGTCTGTGGCTGTTTTATGTAAGCGTATTGTTGAATTTCTGCCTGTCATTTTTTAGCAGAAGCGTTCTTGAGGTTTTTGCTTATCAGTTTATGTTGATTTTTATACTGGAATTTATACTATTATGGCCGGTTACCTCATTTTTTAACCGCCGTAAATTAATGACCTTACTTATTATATCGATTCCGTTATATGTGGTGTATATCGTATACATCGGGCTCATAGGTAATAAAGGCAAGTACTTGTGGAAGGGAAGGATGGTGAAATAACCGGAGCAAATTGCAGGTGGCTTTAATCGAAAGGTCCGCTATATATTTGTCACGTTATAGATTCTCTTTTCTTTATGTTTAAAAATTCCACTTCAGGCAAAAAAACAACCAATCAATTTAGCCAACTATTCTTTATATTTAGCCAAAACAACCCTGGTAAAAATTGGCTGATCTAAGTCCTTCACAGCGAACATGGAAAGTATTTAAAAACAACAAAATTGCTGTTGCCGGCCTTGTATTTATCCTGTTAATGCTATTGATAGCGATATCAGGGTATTTAATTATGCCCGACTCAACACCGCTGGCCAATAATATGACCATACAATTAAGCATAAAAAACCCCGGATCCAAACTTCTTATGCTGCGCCTGCACAAAAATGAGCCTGTTGATACTGTGAACCTTTTCACGAAGATGCTTTTTGGTCAGCCTTCATTTTATAGGGATATTCCAATTACAGGCTATCGCTTTGCAAAAGATTCTGTTTACGTAGATGAATATATTGGCGTTGAAGACAAGCCCGAGCGGAAATCATATAATATTTTCGAGGTAGTTACGGGGCAAAAACCGGTTTATAAAAAAGAAAGTTTGTCTGTCTGCTTCTTACCAAACAACTGCAGGGTTTTGCCTGCAACAGAGTATACTTATAAAAAATTCCGCCAAAAGATACACGATGATCAGATAACCCTTAAAACCTTCTGGCTTGGCACAGATATTTACGGCCGCGATTTGTTAAGCAGGCTGATATTAGGTACCCGTATCTCTTTGTCGGTAGGTTTAATGTCGGTAATTATCAGCATGCTGCTGGGTGTTACCATCGGATCGGTAGCCGGTTACTTTGGCGGGTGGATTGATGCTGCATTAAGCTGGCTGATGAACATTTTATGGGCGCTGCCGGCCTTGCTGCTGGTTATTGCCATTTCATTTGCACTCGGTAAGGGCTTATGGCAAATATTTATTGCGGTAGGCCTTTCTATGTGGGTTGAGGTGGCCCGTGTAGTGCGAGGGCAGGTGATGAGTTTAAAACAGGTTGAATATATTGAAGCTGCGCGATCTTTGGGATTTAATAACAGCCGTATTATCCGAAGGCATATTTTACCCAACATAATAGGGCCGATATTGGTGCTTGCGTCTGCAAATTTTGCGTCGGCCATATTGTTAGAGGCCGGGTTAAGCTTTTTGGGCTTTGGGGCTCAGCCTCCAATGCCCACCTGGGGAAGTATGATTAAAGAGCATTACGGGTATATTGTTATGGACTCAGCCTACCTCGCTATTATGCCCGGACTGGCCATTATGTTTTTAGTTTATGCTTTTAATTTAGTAACTGTAGGTTTAAGGGACGCTTTCGATATTAAATCTCAAAGTACCCGTATTTAAAAAAATATCTTTATTTTAGACCGCCTCTATTGAACAAATGCAAAATATTGAAGGAATCTCTGCGGAAGACGAATTAATAAGATTATTGCTTAAAAGGCAAACGGAGTTGAATGCGTTGCTTGAGGTAACGCAGGCAATTAACAAGGATACCGGAACGCCTGTATTGGTACAGATGTTACAGGTGATTTTAAAAAGTTATCTGCAGGTGGGCAAACTCCGTTTTTTAATCGAAAAGGATGGTAGTTACGTTTTGCTTTCCAAATATGGTGGCGATATTGAAAATGTGGGCACGCTGCATAAGGCCTGCCTCAAATTAAGTAAAATCAAATCGCCCGCGCCTGTTGCCGACCACCACGATGCGCTCCTTAAAAAATATGATTACTTTATTCCTATCTACCATAAAAAAAAGGCACTGGCATTTGCGTTGATAGGAGATTTTAATCCATCGGCAGAGTTAATTAATAATGACCTCAACTTTATTCAAACCGTAATCAATGTTATTGTAGTTGCGCTTGAAAATAAAAAGCTTTTCCGCGAGCGGCTGCAATCGGAAAGATTTCAGCGCGAAATGGAGTTGGCGGTTGAGGTACAGAACATGCTGGTTCCTTTAAAGGTTTACAAAGATTCGCGGGTTGAAGTAAGCTCAAGGTACATTCCTCATCAAAACATAGGGGGCGACTATTTTGATTTTATAAGGTTAAATGATCACGAATTTTTGTGGTGTGTTGCCGATGTATCAGGTAAGGGTATTTCGGCAGCTTTGTTAATGGCCAACTTCCAGGCAAGTTTGCATGCATGGTCGGCAGTGGAACATGACCTGACCAATATTATTGAACGCTTAAACAAAATTGTAATTAACAATACAAAAGGAGAGAGGTTTATTACGCTTTTCCTCGCTAAATACAACGAAAAAACGCGGAAGCTTAATTATATCAATGCGGGCCATAATGCCACCGCCTTGTATCACAAAGGAGAGGTAACCACCCTGAAGCTTGGCACCACCATGATAGGCGTTTTTGATGAACTTCCGTTCCTGAACCAGGGAGAGGTTACAATAGAACCGGGCAGTTTAATTGTTAACTATACGGATGGGTTGATGGATCATGAACAAACCAACAAAAATTGGCATGAGCAAGGTCTTATTGACTTCATAAAGGAAAACGGCGAATTGCCGGCAGACGACTTTAACCAGCAATTAATGGATTACATAAACCTGGTGATAAAAGGAAAGCCAATTGATGATGTCACACTGTTGTCGTTAAGAATTTTTTAAGTTCCCGGAAAAACTTACGAAGTTTTTAAAACTTCGTAAGTTTGACAATTCACAACATTCTTGACTTTTACAACGTTCCAAGAGTATATCAATGCTATTATCAAGATACCAATACGATTACTTAGAAGCCGGATGCGATGAAGCGGGACGGGGATGCCTTGCCGGGCCGGTTTTTGCAGCAGCGGTAATATTGCCGGATGACTTTGACCATGAGCTGCTTAATGACTCTAAGCAATTACCTGAACAAGTACGGTACGAATTAAGGATTGAAATTGAGCAAAAGGCCATTGCACATGCCGTTGCCTCGGTTGATAACTCGGAGATTGATGAGATCAATATTCTGAATGCTTCTTTCCTGGCTATGCACCGGGCTATAACCAAATTGCAGTTAAGTCCGCAGTTTTTAATTATTGACGGCAACCGTTTTAATAAATATCAAGATGTTCCGCATAAATGCATCGTAGAGGGTGACGCCAAATATTTCAGTATCGCAGCAGCGTCCATACTTGCAAAAACCTATCGCGACGATTACATGAAACAAATAGCAGCCGAGCACCCGGAGTACGACTGGCATAAAAATAAAGGATATCCTACCATAAAACACCGGGAAACTATCATAAAAATAGGCTATACACCCTATCATCGTCTTAGCTTCAGGGTGAGCGATCCGCAATTGTCAATTTTCGGTGAGGATAGTCTCCGGTAAGAAAAGCATCTTTTTACTGATTTTTGTAATATTTTATCGCAAAACCGACAATTGATCAATTGAAAATTTGCCAATTCGCTCAAATTATTATTTTTGTTCAAAACCAGTTAACCATTGAAGATCCTTTTACTAACCCATCGTGTCCCATTTCCGCAAAATGGCGGATATCCTATAGTGGTATGTAATACTATAAGGGGACTGGTAAACCTTGGGCATGAGGTGTCAATGGTATCGCTTAATGCAAAAAAAAATCACCAGGATTTTAATGACGACGATAAGGATCTGCTTTCAAAAATAAAATACAGGGCTTATAATATAAATATTAACGTATCTGTATTTGAGGTAGCAGTTAATTTGCTGAGCAAAACTTCTTTTAATATTGACAGGTATTTTGATGCTGATTTTGAACGGCTGCTAATCCGCGAATTAAAAAATACCAGTTATGATATTATCCAGTTTGAAGGTTTGTTTAT
>JAQNCM010000696.1 GCA_029237615.1 Mucilaginibacter sp. | reverse complement strand
GTGCTCGGCGGGACGCTGACCGAATTGGCGATCGCCCAGGGCCGGTTCGATGCGCTGCTCGAGTGGCTGCGCGAGCTCGGCCTGCGTCACATCGAGATCTCTGACGGGACGATCACCATCGCGCACGAGCAGAAGCTCGAGCTGATCGAGCGCTGCAAGGACGAGTTCACGGTGCTGTCCGAGGTCGGCTCCAAGGACGACACCCGGATCATGGCCCCGTACCGGTGGGTCGAGCTGATCGAGAAGGAGCTCGCCGCCGGGGCCTGGAAGGTGATCGCCGAAGCTCGCGAGAGCGGGAACGTCGGGATCTTCCGCCACGACGGCGAAGTGCGGATGGGGCTGATCGACGAGATCGTGCATGCGGTCAGGCCGGAGCATCTCCTGTTCGAGGCGCCGCGCAAGGACCAGCAGGTGTGGTTTGTCCGGCGCTTCGGCACCGAGGTCAACCTCGGCAACATCTCGCCCGAGGACGTGCTCTCGCTCGAGACGATCCGGCTCGGGCTGCGCTCGGACACTGCCGGAGCGGGCGAGCCGCCCGGCCAGCGGACCGACGCGACGACCGGGGGCTCCGACACAGGTGGGTAGTGGCCGGGCGGGCATGGGTGACCCAGCCCGTGGTCGGCTGCTGCTGGCGCGCCACGGCCAGACGGATGACAATCTCGAGCCGATCCGCGCCCAGGGGTTCAGCGACACTCCGCTGAACGAGACGGGACGGCGGCAGGCGCACGAGCTCGCCGAGCGCGTCGCCTCGATGGGGATCGCGTCGCTGTGGTGCTCGGACCTGAGCCGCGCGAGCGAGACGGCGGCGATCGTCGGGGGCCGGATCGGGCTCGAGCCGCGTCCCGACGCGCGTCTGCGCGAGGGGAACCGTGGCCGCTGGGAGGGCCGCCTGTTCATCGACATCGAGCGTGAGGATCCCGCTGGCTACGCCGCCTGGCGGCGAGCCGGAGCCGGTTTCCGCTTCCCCGGCGGAGAGTCGCTCCAGGAGCACTCGGATCGAGTCGCGGCCGCGCTCGAGGACATCCGGGCGACTGGCGAGCTGCCGGCGCTGGTCGTCTGCCACCGCGGCTCGATCCGGGCCGTCCTGTGCCGGCGTGACCCGCGCGGGCTCGACGCCTTCCACGACTTCGACGTTCCCAACACGGGCGTGGTGGAACTGTGAGTCGGCTCCCGGTTGCCGCCTTCGCGGCGCTGGTGGTGGCGACGGTCGGCGCGTTCTTCGTCACCCAGCACCTGAAGGTCACCACGCCGCTGATCCAGGGCGCGCCGTCGCCGGTGCCGGCGGCGATCGATCCGGTGAACGGGGTTCGCGGAAGCAGCGAGCCGGGCAGCTGTCAGGTCCTCCGCGACGGCGTGCTGGCGCCCGTCAACTACCGCCAGACCTACGTAACGTTCTATCTCCAGCACCAGCCCGACCACGTCGCCGTGTACATCGTCGACAGCGGCGGGACGATCGTCCGCACGATCCGCTCCAACTACAACTTCAAGCGGATCGACCAGCGCAACCCACCGGGGGCGTTCGTGTGGAACGGCAAAGAGGACAACGGCCAGTACGCGCCCGACGGGACTTACTACTACCGCGTGGTGCTGATCGGCCAGAGCCGCACGGTGCAGATCAACAAGCCGATTACGGTTACCACGACGCTGCCGCGGCCGGTGGTCACCCGGGTCTCACCGTCGCTGATCTCACCGGTGCCAGCCGGCGGCTCGGCGGGTGCCTCAGCCACATCGAGCCGGACGACGATCCACTACTCGGGCGTCAACGGGGTGAGCAACCAGGTGACGGTCCTGCGTACCGACCTTCCCGGCGGTCCGCGTCAGGTGTTCAGCTTCGGGATCCCCCATCACGGCAACACGGCGGTCTGGAACGGCCGGATCCATGGTGTCCCTGCCCCGGCCGGCACCTACCTGCTCGGCCTGCGGGTGATCGACGCCGCGTGCCACGTCGGCAGCTTCCCGGCCGAGAGCCCGCCCGTGCTCGGCACCAGGCCCCACGCCGGCGTGACCGTCCGCTATCTCGCGGCCGAGGTGCCGAACACGCCGGTGGCGGCCGGGAGCACCTCGACCGTCTACGTCGACTCCCGCAAGCACCCCTACCACTGGGCGCTGCGGCGCGTCGGCCACCGGGCGGTGCTGTCCCAGGGCACGTCCGACACCTTCACGCTCGGCGTCCCCATGCCGGCGGGGGGGCCCGGCGCCTACTACCTCACGCTCACCTACGGTGCCTACCGGACAGTCGTGCCGCTGATCGCCTCGGCACCGGCGACGGCGACGCCGAGGAACATCCTGGTGGTGCTGCCCGCGCTGAGCTGGCAGGGCCTCAACCCGGTCGACGACGACGGCGACGGCCTTCCCGACACGCTGCCGGACGGCGGGCCGATCGTGCTGGCGCGGCCGTTGGTCGGCGGCCTGCCCGCCGACTTCGTCGACGAGGCGGCGCTGCTCGGCGTGCTCGACGGCGCCGGCTTCCGCTACGACCTGACCACCGACCTCGGCCTTCTGGCGGACCCCGGCCTGCTGGCGCGGCACCGAGGCGTGGTCCTCGCCGGCAGCGAGCACTGGCTTCCGGGCGCACTGCGCTCGCAACTGCGCTCCTACGTCCAGGGCGGCGGGCACGTGCTGTCGCTCGGTACCGACTCACTGCGTCGTGGCGTCACGATCAGCGGCGGCCAAGCGCGGGGCCCCACGGCACCGGCGGCGGTCGATGCCTTCGGCGCCCGCCCGGGGGCGACCGTCACCGGCAACCGCAGCCTGGTGATCAAGTTCAGCGATCCGCTGGGCCTGTTCAGCACCACTTCGGGCGTGTTCTCCGGGCTGCCCCGCTTCCAGCCCACGGTGCCGCCGGCGGGCGTGTCCGCCTCGGTCGCCGGGGTCACCGCCCAGCAGCCCGTGATCGCCGGCTTCCCGGTCGGCCGCGGCACCGTCGTCGAGCTCGGGCTCGACGACTTAGGGATGCTCACGACGCGTAGCTCCGACTTCCGGGCGCTGCTCGCGCGGCTTTGGCGCCTGCTCGGGAGCTGAGCCGCTCCGCGGACGCGATGACGGGCTACCTCAAGCGCCTGATCAGCTCGCTGGCGGCGTACCAGCTGGCCGACGTTGTCTCCAAGTTCATGGCCGTGCTGCTGCTGCCGATCTACACCCGGCACGTCACAGCGCCGGGCTACGGGGAGGTGGAGGTGCTCGCCAACTCGGTGATCTTCGTCAGCATCGTGGTGCGCTTCGGCATGATCGAGGCGTTTCTGCGCTTCCACTTTGCCGAGCAGGACCAGGCGCGCCGGGACGCGCTCGCGCGCCGGGCGGTCGGCTTCCTGCTGATCGCTACGACACTCGTCGCGATTCCGTTGCTGTTCCTCGCCGGGCCACTATCGAAGCTCGTGCTCTCGCACCGGGACACCGGCGCGTTCCTGATCGCCGTGCTCGGGCTGTGGGCGTTCACCAACCTCGAGCTCGCCTACGGTCTGCTCCGCGTGGAGGAGCGCCTGCGCGCCTACGCCACGGCATCGCTGACCAACGTCACGTTGACGATCGCCGGATCGCTGATCCTCGTCGTCGGCTTCGGCAAGGGCGCGCATGGCCTGCTGCTGGCCAACTACGGGGCCGCGCTGGTGGTGCTGTTTGGAGTGTGGTGGTCGATGCGCCATCGCCTGTTGGTTGCTCGGGCGCCGGCGGAGCGGCTGTCGGTGCTGCTGCGTTTCGGGCTGCCGACGGTTCCCGCCGAGGCTTCGGTCTACGCGCTGAGCGTCGTCGACCGCCTCTACATCGTCCACGAGCGCAGCCTGCAGCTGGCCGGGCTGTACTCAATCGCGCTCAAGTTCGCCGGCGGTGTCGCGTTCGTCGTACGCGCCTTCCAGTACGCGTGGCCGCCGCTGGCGTACTCGATCAAGGACGATCGCGAGGCCGGACGCCTGTACGGACTGA
>JAQNCM010000627.1 GCA_029237615.1 Mucilaginibacter sp. | reverse complement strand
CATGGCTATCCGAAAGCATACTCCCCCTGCAGAGCCGTTAAATACTACTTATGAGCCGACTGAGAAGCGCCTTTCAGGGCTCGCGAAGGCTCTGGATCGTCGCTATCCGGGGGCGATGACTAATCGTTGCGTCCTTCAAAGCAACTGCTGCCGTCCAAACCGGTTTCAGACCGTGATATTTGCAGGCGAGCGCTCTGATCTGGCCTTCATTCCGGCCGAAGCCTTTGCAGGCAAGCGTTACATCGATCAGTACGGCGACACCTGGTCTGCGCATCCCCGTGGCAAAGGACTGTGGGATGTCATCTGGCATTCGAGTCTCGACGTCCCGGACATCCCTGCCTATACCCGCAAATGGCCACAGATAGGCCTTGCAGCGCAGGTCAATCAGATGCTGCGGGTCATTGCAAAGCAGCCCAGGACGGTGCGCACATGAGCGCCCGGGAGTCGCATGCGCCAACGGCTGTGGCGGCCGGAATCGAAGCCGTCCGCCGCACCGTACTTACGGCGATTCGTCAGCTCGCCGCCGTTGAGGCAACACTCGATGACGACGAAAGCGGCCTCAGCACCCAGCTGGAAGAGGCCCGCGAGTTCCTCGAGTACGCCGATAATTACCTGACCGCTGATCCCAGGATGGAGGCTTGCCCGATCCTGGCACTGAAAGGGGGCGGACGCCGAGGGGCACACCCATGAGCACCGACAACGCCACGCCGATCCGTTCCGTCAACACGGAGCCTCTGCAACTCGCCGCAAGTCTACTCCGCGTCGGTGTCTCGGCCTTTGGAGAGCACGCGGAACCTTGGGGTGATACCAGCCTCGATGACGTCCTACAACTTGTGTGCACGGCCAACGCAAGCATAGAAGAATGGCTACGCGCTACCAGCGGTGAGGATGCCTCTCACGCCTTTGACGCGCTGGACGTGCTCACGCTCGTTGAAACGGTGCTCGATGCCGGATTGCAGGGCGCGAACTGGCACACAATCAGTCCAGTGAGGGGCGCCATGAAAATCGCCGCCGAGCTCCTTGAGCGCGCAATAGCGGTTCAGCAAACCGAACCCGATGCAACTGACAGCGAAGAGCACAAGGAGGATGCTGAAATCTCTGAGGCCGCGTAGCGCGATCACACCGTCGACACTCAAGGCCGCCTGCTCGCGGGGCGGCCTTTCCACTCACAATAGGACTCAACGGAGGCAACATGAATAACCACGAAGAGCGCGGGCGCGAGGCCGGCCGCCAGCCATCATGACTCTCCGAGATCCCAACGCTCCCGGTCCCTTGACTCGCGAAGAGCGCGAGTTCTGGAGCGAGGCATATCTGGCGACTCTCCGGAGCGTGCTCGGTGCCGCCGGCCAGGCGGGCGCCGACCGCTCCATGAGCGGCATGGTTCGCGCCGCAACCGAAGCGGCATGGGCCTCGCTCGATGCCTTCCGAATGGCTGCGAAAGGAGATCGCTATCGGGAAAGCTGACCGTTAGATTACTCAAGGCCGCGCCTGCCGGCGGGGGCGGCCGGGTTATTCCTTCAGGTCTGCAAGAAAACCAATCGAAGGCCGAGCCTCATCACCGGAGATTAGAAGAACGTACTGATGAGGGACATGAACTGGGTGAGTGTCCTCAGCGCCACTCGTGAAAGTCTCCATGGCGATGTAATGGAAGTGACTCAAGTCAATCTTGGTGCACAGGAAGTGCAACAGCGGCTCACCTGATCGAGAGATTATTTTGGCGCAGAAGTGCTCCAGCAGCTCCCGCTCAAGCGGCGGAATATCCGAACGAAGAACTACGCTATATGTTGGACTGAGTGTCGCCATCGTCCTTTCTCTTTTATGTTGCCTCGTCGCCGAACCTCAACCGCCGTACCGCGTGAGCATTCCAACAGCGAGCGCACCGAGCAGTACCGGCACGAGCCACCAAAGACGGCCGCGGCCGGCTCCTGCGGTCTTCTGTGACGGTGCGGGCGAGCTCTCGGAGTACGAGAGGCCCGTACCCGGAATGCCCAGGGTCGCCCTCGTGCCTCGCTTGCCGGCCGTAATCCATGCGCCACGCCGCCCAAGCGACACCGAAGCGCCGCTCTTAGAGAGATTGACGCGCACGCCTGGGAAAAGACGGATTCGGCGACTGAAGCGAAAGCCCATGAGTGCCATGCTGCTCGACCGCAATGCCCAAGGTCAAGTCGGATTCTTCCAAGGCATCCAGTACATGCGAGTTCGATTTGCTGAGGACGGTCGCCGGCGCGCTAGCCTTCGCGCATGGCACGCCGAAGCTCATATGACCCGCTCCAGCCGAGAAGCGCCGCCACGTGGCTCGTCGTCCGCGATCAGTACGGCAAGCTCGTAGAGGCCACGGAGCTCGAGCCAGGTGTCGATCTGCGGAAGGTTCTCATGGCGGAGAGAGACGCGCGAATCGCCGCCGGCTGCGACGCGGAGGTGATCGGAGCGCACTGTAGCTTTTTCTTCTGCAAGCGCGACGGCGTGCGACTGTTCGTTGGAATCCAGGTGCGCGATCCGCGCAGTCAGGGTAACGGCTACTGATCGCTCGATTCGAGCGCGGCACGAGGTTCCGCCTGCGCCGCCATCGCCTGGGCCTGCTGCAGGACATCTGCCCACGACATGCCCGGCGGTAGCTGGAGCATCATGACGCAGCGACCCGCGATGCGCGTGTATCGATCGAGAATGAATGCGCCTTCGTTGCAAGAAGCGCGCACGGACCCGTCACCCAGGCGCTCTATAACCTTCATGCAACGGTATGGCTCGCCTCCAGGGAGAGGATCGCGGACGATCGCTGCAAGGTCGCCGGTTCGCGCTGGTAGCATTCGGTCGAACCAACACAACGTGCCATCGGGAATTTCTGGCGCCAAGCAATCGCCCTGGCCGCGCACACCGAAAAGGCCTCTACTCGATGGGTCATAGCCTTCGAAGATCCGCACGTTCGCGCCATTCGGCCGAGTGCCGCCGATGTGGGCCGGCGCGTGCAGCTTCATGAGCTCCATGTCTAGTGGAGGCATGCGCCAATTCGGCCTTGAGTCGATTGGTTCGGCGGACGGCGGGAGATCGAAATTTATGATGGCATCGATCGCAATGGTGGCCGCATATGCCGCAGCAGTAGAAGTTACGCCGATAGTACTCAGCCATCCGGCGACAGTGGCGACAGCTGGCATTTAGATTCTCCACGCGCGCACGATGCACTCGCGCGACGGAATTGTGAGGCCGCCGCCGATTCGGGCGAAGGCGCAATTGATACCCACACAGATCCCACCAGTCTCGAGTCCCTTGAAGATCGCGACGACCACGTCACCAACG
>JAQNCM010000570.1 GCA_029237615.1 Mucilaginibacter sp. | reverse complement strand
TCTCGATCGCCCCGCGCTCATCGACGACCGTGACTCCGACGCGCCCGAAGAATCGAAAGCCCGCCTCACGAAAGCCCGCGGTGCGCATCACGTAGAAGGCACCGGTCTCCTGGTAGTGCGGCTCGCGATCCTGGCGACGCGGGCGCACGCCGGCGTCGTGATTCACGCCGGTTGCGCCGGAGTCAGAAAGCTGCCAGAGGAAGGCGTAGGTCTCCTTGGCAGAGAAGACGACATCCTCCCAGCCGCTGCGGACTCGTTCGATGGCCTCATCGAACTCCGGAGCGTTGATGAAGGGAGATGTCGCCTGGATGAAGAGGAGCACCTCCGGATCGCCATGCAGCTGATCCAGCGCATGAAGGAGCGCCGATTCGGAGCTGGCCTGATCGCCGGAGAACTCAGCCGGGCGATCCACGACCTCGGCGCCTGCCGACCGGGCCGCTGCGGCAATGATCGGGTCGTCGGTGGTGACGATCACTCGGTCGACGAGCCGACTCGAGCGCGCAGCATCCACTGCGCGCACGATGAGCGGAATTCCGCCGACCCGACGAAGGTTCTTGCCAACCACGCCCTTCGAGCCGCCCCTGGCGGGAATGATCGCGACGACGCTCATCGTTTGCTCCCCTCCGCCGCGCGTTCCTGCGAGGTTAGGAAAGCGAAGGGGCACCAAGCTGGACGGGCGGTGAACGCTGGCAGTCCGGTGGCTGACGAATCGGCACGAGTTATCGCGCGACAAGCACCCCGTGCCCGCGAAGGCGCTGCCGTTCCGCCGCGAGGAAGCCGAGTAGCCGCTCATTGGTGCCGCGGATATGGGCTGCGACGAGTGTCGAGGCGAGATCGGCGTCCCGGGCCGCGACCGCTTCGATGATCTCCCGGTGTTCCCGCCAGGCCTGCTCTCGTGCGTCGGCGCTCCGCACCTCGAGCCACCTGGTGCGTGCGAGACGCGTCATTGCGTTGCGGACGGCATCCGCCATGAATGCGTTGCCGGAGAGCATCGATAATTCCACGTGAAAGTCGGCGCCGGCGCGCACGCCCTGCTCCTCGTCGTGAGCCGGTCGCGTCGCGTCCAGCAGCTGGGCAACCGCCTGAACCTCGGCCTCCGATGCCCGCGTGATGGAGAGCCGGATCGCCGCGGTCTCCACGGCCTCCCGCAGTTCGGCGAGCGCAGCGATCTCGACCGTGTCGATGGGTGAGACGGCCCAGCCGCGCCCCTCGCGCTGCACGAGCCCCTCCGAGTCGAGGCGCATCAGCGCAGCGCGCACAGGCGTTCGGGATGCCTCGAATTCGCTTTCGAGTCCCCGTTCGGTAAGGCGCTGGCCCGGGGCGAGGTCGAGCGCGAGGATCGCGGCGCGCAGCCGTGCGTAGAGCTGGTCCGTTTGCGACACGGGAAACCTAGCCTCCATTTTGGGATACCGTGGTGGTATACCAACACTAGCGCAATCGCAGAAGGGCGAGGATGACCGCCACGGCACCGTTCCCCCATGCGACCCGTGCGTGGACCGCCCTCTCCCTCGGCGTTGCGGCGCAGACCTCGGGCACCGTCTTCGTCAGCACGCCAGCCTTCCTCATTCCGTTGCTGCATACCGAGCGCGGCATGACTCTTGCACAGGCCGGTCTCCTGGCCGCGACACCGACCATGGGCATGGTCCTCACTCTCGTGCTGTGGGGTGCCTTGGCCGATCGCGTCGGCGAGAAGTGGGTCTACGCGGGTGGGCTCGCGATCACGGCCATCGCGACCGCGGGCGCGATCCTGGCTCAGGGATACTTCGCCCTCGGGCTCTTCTTCCTCCTCGGAGGCATGGCCTCCGCAAGCACGAATTCGGCGAGCGGTCGGGTGGTCGTCGGCTGGTTCCCGAAAGATCGTCGTGGGCTCGCCATGGGCATCCGACAGATGTCACAACCACTCGGTGTCACGATTGCGGCGCTCACGATTCCCACCATCGCCGGCAGCAGCGGGATCGGCGCCGCCCTCGTCCTGCCCCTCGCCCTGACCGGTCTGTTGGCGATCGCGTGCGCGATCGGCATCGTCGATCCACCACGGCCGAGCGCATCGGCGACGCCGACGGCGCCGCGGAATCCGTACCGATCGAGCGGATTCCTCTGGCGCATCCATGCCGTATCAATCCTGCTGGTCGTGCCCCAGTTCACGCTCTCGACCTTCGGGCTCGTGTGGCTGGTCACCGAGTTGCACTTTTCCACGCTCGTGGCAGGAGCGATCGTCGGCGTCGCCCAATTCGTCGGAGCGGTCGGCCGCATCGGCGTCGGAGTGCTGAGCGATCGCGTCGGCAGCCGCGTGAGACCGCTGCGCTGGGTGGCCATGTCGGCGACCGCGGTAATGCTCATACTCGCGGCATTCGCAGCGGGCGGCTGGCAGATCGGCGCAATCGTTCTGCTTATCGCCATGACCGTCACGGTCGCCGACAACGGTCTTTCCTTCACCTCGGTCGCCGAGATGGCCGGGCCGGCGTGGGCCGGGCGAGCGCTGGGGCTGCAGAACACCGGACAGTTTCTCGCGGCATCCGCCGTCGGCCCGCTGCTCGGTGCGCTCATCGGGGTCGTCGGCTATCCGCTGGCGTTCGCGGTCGCCGCCCTGTGCCCAGCGCTGGCGATTCCCCTCGTGCCAGGCATAACGGGCGAACGGGACCACCTGTAGGTCATTGCATGCCAAGTACAATTGAGCGCACTCGCGGGAGTGGTGAAA
>JAQNCM010000304.1 GCA_029237615.1 Mucilaginibacter sp. | reverse complement strand
CATCAGGGGAATGCATTTGCTGGTATTATCAAAATAGTCAAGTGTCATATTAACGCCGATCCTGCCTGCAATAGCCAGCAAATGAATAATAAAATTGGTTGACCCTCCTATTGCAGCATTGGTTATTATAGCATTTTCAAACGCCTGGAGGGAGAGAATATCGGATAGCTTAAGGTCGTCCATTACCATATTCACAATACGCATTCCCGACATATGGGCCAAAACCTTTCTGCGTGAGTCGGCAGCCGGGATAGCGGCATTTTCAGGCAGTGAAAGACCCAGCGCCTCTGTCATAACAGCCATGGTTGAGGCGGTGCCCATAACAGCACAATGCCCCCTGCTGCGCGACATACATGCTTCAGCGACATTCATCTCTTCTTCCGACATACGGCCCGCGCGCTGTGCTTCCGAAAAACGCCATACATCAGAGGTGCCAATATCATGTCCCTGGTACTTACCTGTAAGCATAGCCCCGCCCGATACTACGATGGTTGGGATATTAACGCTGCAAGCTCCCATAATAAGAGATGGGGTGGTTTTATCGCAACCGCAAAGCAGCACTACGCCATCCAAAGGGTTTGCCCTTATGGATTCTTCCACGTCCATACTTACCAGGTTGCGGTACAGCATAGCGGTCGGCTTAATAAGCGTTTCCCCTAATGACATCACCGGAAACTCTACCGGGAAACCGCCTGCTTCATAAATTCCATGTTTAACTGATTCAGCGAGTTCCCTGAAATGGGCATTGCAAGGTGTAAGTTCAGACCATGTGTTGCAAATACCGATAACAGGCTTTCCTTTGAATTCGTGTGCCGGGATACCCTGGTTTTTCATCCAGGAACGATAGATAAAACCGTCTTTGCCTGTTCTTCCAAACCATTCACTGCTTCTCAGCTTTTTATCTTTCATATTTTAAATACCATAGTAACCGGTTAATGCTGTGCTGAACAAAGCACAATTTGAACATTATTTTTTTAAAATCATGAAAATTTTGAAAGTGTATTGTTCCGTCAACAGGCAGACCGAAGTCGCGTTATCTATATCTTAGGCATTGTAAAGCGAAAGCAGGTTCCTTTACCTAATTCACTGTCAACCTGGATGGTACCGCCATGTTGCGTAACAAAGTCTTTTACAAGCAATAAGCCAAGGCCTGTCCCTTTTTCCTTATTTGTACCTAATATTGAAGAAGAGTTACCGAATAGCATGTTCTTTGTTTTAGGAGACATCCCGATACCATAATCCTGGATACATATTTCTACCATACCGTCTATCGGCTGGGCTGTAACTAATACTTTACCACCGCCATGAGGAGTAAACTTGATGGCATTAGTCACCAGGTTTTGCAAAATGGACCTGAACATCAGCGTATCCGCTTTTACATAAATATCTTCTTCAATATTATTTTCAAGCCGTATTTCCTTTTGTACGGCGTTAGCCTTTAAAAGATCCAATGATTCATTTATCCCTTTAACCAGGTGAAGCTTTTCAGGTTTAAAATTGGTGCTTTCGCGTTGATTCTTTGCCCATTCAACCAACTCATTTAGTTGATCTAATATTTTGTTCGAGGTCCTGTTAATAACTCCAGAGAATAATTTGATCTGCTCCGGCTTCATTTTTTCCGCATCCCGCTGCAAATTCTCCGACGATATCAGGAGGGAAGTAAGTGGGTTTCGCAGATCATGAGAAATAACTGACAGAAATTTGTCTTTTGATAAGTTTAAGGCCTTCAGCTGATGATTTAAATTTTCCAATTCAATAGTACGTTCCCGCACGCGCTCTTCCAGCCCCTGGTTTAACTGAACAAGATCATTATTAATTGCCTGCAGCTTTTCTTCCTGTAGTTGCAGCAGCTGATTTTTTTTATGCAATTCGGCAAATACCGCAACTTTGGAACGCAGCAATTCTGCATTAAAAGGTTTACGTACAAAATCTACCGCCCCCGCTTTATACCCTTTAAAAATAGATGCCTCCTCATAATCATGCGCGGTAATAAAAATGATAGGGATCTTTTTAAGTTTATCGCGCTGATAAATAAGCTCGGCGGTTTCATACCCATCCATGGTCGGCATTTTCACATCGAGCAGGATCAATGAAAAATCTTCTTCTTTTAATAATATTCTTAGTGCTTCCCTGCCTGATGTAGCTTTAGAAAAAGAATAACCTTCCTTTTCTAAAGCTATTTCCATGGTCATCAGGTTGTTCGCGTTATCATCCACTAAAAGAATTTTTATGGCCATATTGTTAGCCATATTGTTTTTGCTCATAAGCAGTTTTGTAAAATGCGGTTACTTAATTAACCAAACCCGCATTAATGATAACAACTGATCTGTTTTTACTGGCTTTGTAATATAGTCTGACGCTCCGGAAGAGATACATTTTTGCCTGTCACCAATCATTGCCTTTGCGGTTACCGCAATTATAGGCAAACTTTTGTTTTTTGGCTCCTTACGTATTATTTGTATTGTCTCATACCCATCCATTTCAGGCATCATAATATCCATCAAAACAATGTCAATCGTTTTGTCCTTATTTAATATCTCCAGTGCTTCCCTGCCGCTTTCAGCTGTAACCACGTCTATATTTGATCTTTCAAAAACAGCAGTCAGGGCAAAAAGATTTCGAACATCATCATCTACCACTAAAACTTTTTTCGAATCAAGCACATCAGTTGTAACCCTGATGCCATCAATCATTTTTAGTTTGCTTTCGCTGATATACTTTTTGTCGATGTGTAGCAATACCAATATTTCCTCGAGCAAATGAATATGCGATGAAGGTGTTTTGGTAATAATTTTGTGATTAAGCCGCTTTAACTGGATAAGCTCATCCTGGGTAAAGTCGCGGGCCGAGTGTAATATAATAGTTGTTTGCTGCTGTTTAAGCATATTGATCTTATTCAAAAGATCCAACCCATTAGCATCCGGCAACACAAAATCAAGAATGATACAATCAAACATTTCCTTTTTTAAGGCACCCAGTGCTTTTTTAGCAGTGGTTGCCCCAAAAATCTCGATGCGGTCATTTGAAATAAGGTCTGTCAATCTTTGCAGTTCACTTTCATTATCTTCAATAATCAATACACGCTTTTTGTTATGCTCGTGAAAGTTTACGATGCCCGAAATCAGTTCATCCAATGAGCTGTTTGACAACGGCTTTAAATTAAATGATTTAGCTCCAAACTTTAAAGCCATCACCTTATTATCCTCGCCAGAAATTACATGTACTGGAATGTGCCTTAAGTTGATGTCGCTTTTTAACAGCTTAATTATTTTCCATCCGTTTGATTCCGGCATGTTTACATCAAGCGTAATAGCGATAGGGTTATATTTGATAATGCTGTCAAATATTTCCAGGTAGCTGATTGCCACTACCACTTTCAGGTTAAGATCGTGTGCCTTATCAATCAGGATCTTGGTAAAACGAATATCGTCTTCAATTACCAGGAGTACCCTGTCTTCCACTACAATGTTGTGGCGATCGTCATCTATGATCAATTCAGCTGTATCGATCAGGTTTGCCCGCGTATGTGAAACAGGGTAAGCTTCTTTTATTTTGGCAGGCGCAGCTTTTTCTTCTTTATATTTCAAAGGTAAATACAGCGTAAACACACTACCCTTGCCTAACTCGCTGCCAACAGTGATTGTACCGCCTAAAAGCTCGGCAAAGCCCTTACTGATGGAAAGACCAAGGCCTGTACCGCCATATTTACGGCTGGTTGAACCTTCTGCTTGCTGGAATGCTTCGAATATGATTCCTTGTGTGTTTTTAGAAATACCAATTCCGGAATCTTCTATCGAAAATGCAATTACAGAATCGTTTGGTAATAGCGGGTTTTCCTGGTTACTGGCTGGTCTGAAAATATGAAGTTTAACACGACCTTTTTCAGTAAATTTAAAGGCATTTGAAAGCAGGTTCTTCAAGATCTGATTTAAACGCTGCATATCCGTTTCCATTAATTCAGGCAGACCTTCCTGTACGACAATCTCAAATTTAAGATTTTTAGCTTCGGAAATAGGTTTAAATGTTGACTCCGCGAATGAAGCGATCTCTTTAAAGCTTACCGGCATAACATCGGCAGCGATAACGCCTGATTCGATCTTGGAAAGATCGAGAATATCATTGATCAGCTGGATCAGGTCGTCTCCACAAGAATGAATGGTTTTGGCAAACATTCTTTGTTTTTCGGTAAGGTTTCCCTCCGGATTTTCAAAGAGTTGCTGTGCCAGGATCAATAAACTGTTAAGCGGGGTGCGTAACTCATGCGACATGTTCGCAAGGAACTCTGACTTATACTTAGACGTTAACGTTAACTGCTCTGCTTTTTCCTCTAACGATCGGCCCTTATCATGCAGCTCATCATTGGCTCGCCTCAATTCCTCTTGCTGTGCAGAAAGCTCCCCGGCCAATGATTGTGATTGACTTAACAGCTCTTCTGTTCGGGTATTCGTTTCAATGTTATTTAACACGATGCCGATACTTTCTGTCAGCTGATCTAAAAAGTCAATATGCGTGTCGCTAAAATTCTCAAATGAAGCGAGCTCGATAACTGCTTTTACGTTGTTTTCAAACAGCACAGGTAAGATCACCAGGTCAATAGGAGCTGCGCTTCCAATCCCTGAACTGATTTGCAGGTATTCATTTGGTACATTTGAAAGCCTGATCCGTTCTTTATCCGTCGCGCACTGGCCAACCAATCCTTCGCTGAGCGAAAATTCCTGGTCAATCAATTTGCGGCTCTTTTGCGCATACCCGGCAAATAGTTTCAACTTAGCCTCATCTGCCGCCTCAGGCTGTTCTAAAATGTAGAATGCTCCGTAACGTGCGTTTACCAGTTCTGCCAACTCAGATAATACTTTATTCGCCACCGCATTCCTATCGCGCTGACCCTGGAGCATCTGTGCAAATTTTGCCAGGTTTGATTTAAGCCAATCCTGCTCGTGGTTCCTGAGAGTTGTGCCCTTCAGGTTGGCAATCATCTGATTAATAGTATCTTTCAACGCTTCCAGCTCACCTTTCGCCTCCACACGTATTGTACGGGTAAGGTCACCCTTGGTTACCGCTGATGCCACTTCAGAGATGGAACGAACCTGCACGGTTAAGTTTTGTGCCAGCTGGTTTACGTTCTCTGTTAAGTCCTTCCAGGTTCCTGACGCACCCGGCACACTTGCCTGGCCGCCTAAACGGCCCTGCACACCTACCTCACGGGCCACTGTAGTTACCTCATCGGCAAATACGGCCAGTGTATCAATCATTTCGTTAATTGTATCTGTTAACTGCGCCACCTCACCCAGTGCGTTGATGGATAGGCGCTGTTTTAAATTTCCTTTTGCAATACCGGTTGCCACTTTTGCAATACCGCGGATTTGCCCGGTAAGGTTTGATGCCATCTGGTTCACAGAGTCCGTTAAATCCTTCCAGGTTCCGCCCACACCTTTTACGTGCGCCTGGCCACCCAGCTTACCTTCGGTACCTACCTCACGCGCCACACGGGTTACTTCAGACGCAAAGGAGTTCAACTGATCCACCATCGTATTAATGGTGTTCTTCAGGTCCATTATCTCTCCTTTTACGTCGATGATTACCGTTTTTGAAAGGTCACCACTGGCCACCGCCTTTGTTACTTCGGCAATATTACGCACCTGCGATGTTAAGTTACTCGACATCTGTTTCACCGAGTCTGTTAAATCTTTCCAGGTTCCTGCAACACCCGGCACAAATGCCTGGCCGCCAAGGTTACCATCCGTACCTACTTCTCGTGCCACCCGGGTTACTTCTGATGCAAAACCGCGCAACTGATCAACCATCGTGTTAATGGTTTCCTTTAACTGCAGGATCTCTCCCCGTACGTCAACCGTGATCTTTTTGGATAAGTCACCATTTGCAATCGCAATAGATACATCCGCAATATTGCGCAGCTGGGCCGTTAAGTTACCAGCCATTTTATTTACCGAATCCGTTAAATCCTTCCAGGTTCCGTCCACACCCGGTACGTTGGCCTGACCGCCTAACTGCCCTTCCGAACCCACCTCACGTGCCACACGCGTTACTTCTGATGCGAAGCCGCGCAGCTGATCCACCATAGTGTTAATGGTATCTTTCAATTCAAGCAACTCACCTTTTGCGTTTACGGTGATCTTACGTGAAAGGTCACCCTTAGCAACCGCTGTAGTTACCTCGGCAATGTTTCGCACCTGCGAGGTAAGGTTATCCGCCATTTTGTTTACAGAGTCCGTTAAATCCTACCAGGTTCCACCTACACCCGGTACATTGGCCTGACCGCCTAACTGCCCTTCCGAACCCACCTCACGTGCCACACGCGTTACTTCCGAACCAAATGAGTTAAGCTGATCCACCATCGTGTTGATGGTGATCTTCAGCTCAAGCATTTCTCCCTGTACGTCTACCGTGATCTTTTTGGATAAGTCTCCTTTTGCAACCGCTGTGGTTACCTCTGCTATATTTCGCACCTGGCCTGTAAGATTACCGGCCATCTGGTTTACCGAGTCTGTTAAGTCCTTCCAGGTTCCACCAACTCCCGGTACGTTGGCCTGTCCGCCCAGCTGCCCCTCCGAACCTACCTCACGTGCCACACGCGTTACCTCGAAAGAGAAGGAGTTCAGCTGATCCACCATGGTGTTGATTGTATTCTTTAGCTCCAGGAGCTCTCCTTTTGCATCCACTGTAATTTTCCGGGAAAGGTCACCTTTTGCCACCGCCGTTGTTACCCATGCAATGTTACGCACCTGGTCTGTAAGGTTACTTCCCATCTGGTTCACCGAGTCGGTCAGATCTTTCCAAACCCCGCCGACACCTTTCACTCTTGCCTGGCCTCCTAATTTACCTTCAGTACCCACCTCCAGTGCCACACGCGTCACCTCTGACGCAAATGAGTTAAGCTGATCCACCATCGTATTGATGGTCTTTTTCAGCTCAAGCATTTCTCCCTTAACGTCCACCGTGATTTTTTTGGAAAGGTCACCGTTTGCCACCGCTGTGGTTACCCCCGCAATGTTACGTACCTGCGATGTTAGGTTACCGGCCATACGGTTTACCGAGTCTGTTAAGTCTTTCCATGTTCCGGCAACTCCAGGCACTTTCGCCTGGCCGCCCAGCTTACCTTCGGTACCTACTTCAAGTGCCACACGCGTTACCTCAGAAGAGAAGGAGTTAAGCTGATCCACCATCGTATTAATGGTGTTTTTTAACTCCAGAATTTCTCCCTTCGCTTCTACGGTAATCTTTCGCGAAAGGTCACCTTTTGCCACCGCTGTAGTCACAGCAGCAACGTTACGTACTTGTGCCGTGAGGTTACCCGCCATTTGGTTCACCGAATCAGTTAATTCGGCCCATACACCGGCTACACCTTTAATTTTTGCCTGTTCACCCAGCTTGCCCTCCGAACCTACCTGGCGCGCAACGCGCGTTACTTCCATTGAGAACAACTGTAGCTTGGAAAGCATTTGGTTGGATTCTTTTGCAATACGAAGGAATTCGCCCTTTAATGGATGGCCTTTTATTTCTAAAGGAATATGTTTTGAGAGATCCCCATTTGCAACCGAATTAATCATCCCGGCAATCTCAAGTGTTGGAGAGGTGAGATCTTCGATCAGATTGTTTAACGAGGACACGCCGTTCGCCCATTCGCCCTTTGCCTCAGACAGTTCTATTCTTTTTGATAAATTACCCCGCTTACCGATGGTTTTTTCTGCAGATGATATTTCGGCCACAAACCGCTCATTCATGTCTATAATATCATTCAGAACCTCACAGATCCTGCCATTTATCCCTGCCTGTGTAACAGGCATACGAACATCTAAACGTCCATTTTTTACTAATGATAGAACTTTCAATAATTCTTTAAGATCCAGTGAATCGGTGTAATGCTCATCGACCACGTCGGTTTGGTCTAATATTTTTTCTAAAATATCACCTTTCATAGGGGAAGTTTATAATGAATTAATTTATTAAATTATAAATACAGGTAAATCAATAGATACTGGAAAACGCGAATAAAAATAATTAAAAAAATAATTAACAACCAAATTGGAATCTGGAAAATTCAAGTAAAAAACATTTAACTGAAAACGCAAATAATTATGCCCTCTAACGAATTTAAATGAACAACTAAACACAGAATCCTTAAAAAATGTTTGCCCTATTTTAAATAATTTGCATCAGCATAACTTTTATTATAACGTATCTACTTTTAAAATAGTTGCAACAGCTTTCTATAATTTTAACCACAGGTTAATGAATCAGAAGCATCCCATTGAATATGTGTATATTACAACTTCCCGTATTATATTCTGATTAATTCGGCAGCCAACATTGTTCACATAAAGCAGATTTACCGGGTCAAGGCAACTAATTACAAAATGCAATCGTAACGCTTATGAAATAACATAAGTATGTTACCTGCCCCATAATCCGTTGAAACATTTTACAGCATCCATTTTAAGCATACTTAACCGCAATGAAAAGGTGAGGTTTGGGATACAGATTTTGCTTGATCTTGTTATCGGCATACTTGATATTGCTTTTCTGGGACTTTTGCTGTTGGTAATCAATTTTTATACCACAAACAAAAATTTAATAAACAGCCTGCCATTTCAATCCTTATTTAATAAAAACTCTTTGCTGCTTATCAGCCTGTTTCTTTTGTTGTTTACTTTAAAAAACTGGTTAGGTTACCGGGTATCTAAATTTCAGCAGCAGTTTTTTTACAAAGTTGCATCCCGGTTATCTAAATATAACCTATGGTATTATTTAAAAGACAGTTACAATAAATTTATAACCGTCGATTCCTCAGTTTACATCCGCAAAATAAGCCAGCAGCCCATCGAATTCAGCAATTATATATTGACCAACATACAGCAGGTTACTTCGCAAAGCATATTAATTCTTTTAACCGTAACCGGATTGTTCTTTTATCACAGCCAATTACTTTTTTCAATGTTTGTTTTATTGATTCCGCCGGTGATTATGCTGGCTTATTTTATAAGGAAGAGATTGAAAAACATACGTCTTAATATTAAAAATACCAGTCAAATGACCTTGCAATATTTAAAGGAAACATTGTCGGGTTTTGTTGAAAGCAATTTGTATGATAAAAACGACTTTTTTATCACCCGGTATCATAGACATCAGCAGCAGCTGAATGATAATATTGCCACGCAGCAAACCTTGCAGGGATTGCCTTCCAGACTAATTGAGGTCTTTGCTGTATTTGGATTTTTTATTTTACTTGTCCTTAATAAGGTGGTGTTAACTACACATAGTATTGGCATAGTTGATATCAGTGTTTTTATGGCTGCATCTTATAAGATCATTCCAGGCATCGTAAAAATTCTAAACAGTGCCGGGCAGATTAGAACATACGAATTTACACTCAAAGATCTTTGTCCCATTGATGAATCTGTTTTTTCGGTAACAAGCAATAATCGCCCCGTAACATTATATTCTGTTAAATTTAGTAAGGTTTGTTTCGCCTATAAACATCATCAAATATTAAACAACTTAAGCTTCCAAATTCTCCCGGGTGATTTTGTTGGTATCTCCGGCCGGTCGGGTCTGGGCAAAACTACCATAACCAATTTATTGCTTGGCTTTCTGGAACCGGACAGCGGAGACATTTATATTAATCAAACATCAACGAAAAGCGCCGACAGGCAAACTTACTGGAATCGCATTTCGTACGTGAAACAGCAGCCATTTCTTATAAATGATTCCATCGTAAAAAATATAAGCCTCGCAGAAGAAGGTTATGACGCTGATAAATTATCCGCAGCGCTTTCTTTTTGCGGGGTTGAGCGTATGCTCGACAAATATCCCGAGGGAATAAACAAAATTATCACCGAAAACGGAAAAAACATTAGCGGCGGACAACGGCAAAGGCTGATGCTGGCCCGGGCACTATACCATGATTTTGATCTTTTGATTTTGGATGAGCCTTTCAGCGAAATAGATGAAAAATCGGAAAGAACACTTTTATCAAACTTAAAATCGCTTGCAGAAAAGGGAAAAATGATTGTTATGATCACACACAACAAGGCAAGTTTATCATTTTGTAATAAAACATTTTCACTGGATGAAGAATAAACCGCAAACATTGGTTATTTTAAGTCCCGGCTTTCCTGCAAATGAAGCTGACACCTCCTGTATGCCTCCGCAGCAGCTTTTTGTTAAGGCCCTAAAAGAGATTTGCCCCGGTTTAAATGTGATTGTTTTAGCCTTTCAATACCCTTTTACCGCCGGTGAATATTTGTGGCACGGTGCCAAAGTGATTGCAATTGGAGGCAAAAGTAAAAGCAGATTAAAGCGGATAAAAACCTGGTTAAAAGCGTGGACCATTTTAAAGAAATTAAATAAAGAACATCAACTAATTGGGCTATTGAGCTTTTGGATGGGTGAATGTGCCCTGGTAGGAAATTATTTTGCAAAGCGACATAAGCTGAACCATTACAGTTGGGTGTTGGGACAGGACGCCAGGCGAGGAAATAAATATTTTAAATGGATTAAACCTAAGAGTGATACTTTGATAGCGCTTTCAGATTTTATAGCAAAAGAGATAAAAAAGAACCATGGCGTAATACCATTGCAAGTTATATCCGTGGGAATAGATCCCTTACTATTCCCGGAGATTGGTCCAAAAAGAGATATTGATATTTTAGGTGCCGGTTCACTGATCCCTTTAAAGCAATATTCGGTGTTTGTAGAGGTGGTAAGCGCTCTAAAAGAATTTTACCCGAATATTAAAGCGGTGCTTTGTGGAAAAGGGCCGGAGATGGATAGCTTAATGGCAATGTGTGAGGCGATGGATTTAAAAAACAACGTTTCTTTCGCCGGCGAGTTGCCGCACCAAAATGTGCTGGCATTAATGCAGCGATCAAAGGTGTTCCTGCATCCCTCATCCTATGAGGGCTTTGGCGCGGTATTATCCGAAGCTTTATACGCCGGCGCACATGTTGTTTCGTTTTGTAAACCGATGAATAAAAACTACAGGCATCACTACGTGGTTAATAACAAAGAAGAAATGAGCACCGAAGTTTTATCTATCCTTAAAAATACAAGGCGGGATCATGACCGGGTGTTGGTTTGCCCAATACAGCAGATTGCAAAAAATATGATCAGTTTATTTGTGGTTTAGCATATTAGGATGGCTATGCTTATCATCTTACAAACAGTTTCTCTCCGGTTTATACGCATCAACCAGTGAAATGTAAAAATTAATGCACTTAGTATTTCAACCCCGATAAAATGGTTTTATTTGCAAAAAAAATATCATGTCATTACAACCGGGTCAACCAGCTCCACAGTTTACATTGTATTCTTCCGCATTAAAAGAAGTTTCCTTATCAGATTTTAAAGGAAAAAAAGTGGTGTTACATTTTTTCCCTATGGCATTTACCGGTGTTTGTACCACTCAATTATGTACCATGCGGGATAATTTTGGTTATTACGAAGGATTAAATGCCGTTATTCTGGGCATCTCCGTAGATTCACCTTTTACACTTGCCAGGTTCAAGGAAGAAAACAACTACCAGTTTGACTTGCTGTCTGATTTTAATAAAGAAGTTTCAACTGCTTATGGCGCTATTTATGAGCAATTTGTATTTGGGTTAAAGGGTGTTTCAAAACGTGCGGCATTTGTGATTGATGAAAATCAAAAAATTGTTTATGCTGAGGTACTGGAAGTAGCCACAGACCTGCCTGATTTTAACCTTATTGCTGAAAAAGTAAAGTAATTACAAAAATATTGTACGGATTAAAAAGAAATCCTATTTTTGCAGTCCGTTTAAAAAAGCACTTGTAGCTCAATTGGATAGAGCACCTGACTACGGATCAGGAGGTTAGGGGTTCGACTCCCTTCAAGTGCACACATCAAGTTAACAGTCTTTTAGGTAAAGACGTTGGACTTAAGACTAAATAAGCCTTTCAGTGTTGTACCGGAAGGCTTTTAATTTTAATCAGCGCATGCTAAACCTGGTATTGTTTGGCCCCCCCGGAGCAGGAAAGGGGACTCAGTCACAAAAACTTATTGATAAATACGGCTTGATTCATCTTTCAACCGGTGATTTGTTACGCAGTGAAATTTCGCAGGGAACAGAACTTGGTTTAGAAGCGAAGAAGCTGATGGATAACGGTATATTAGTTCCCGATAGCGTTGTTATCGGCATGATCAGCAGTAAGCTGGATAGCAACAAGAATGCTAAAGGCTTTATATTTGATGGTTTTCCGCGTACCGTGGCACAGGCTGAAGCTTTAGACACCCTGCTTGAAAGCAAAGATGCCCCGATATCAGGAATGATCGCACTTGAAGTAAATGACGCTGAACTTGAAAACAGGTTATTATTGCGCGGAAAAGATTCAGGTCGTCCGGATGATGCCAACCCTGAAGTGATCCGTAAACGGATTAAAGAGTATAATGAAAAAACTGCCCCCGTTGCCGGGTTCTATAAAGGCCAAAATAAATTTAAAAGCATTAATGGTATTGGATCTGTCGAAGAAATATTTGACGCCATTAATGAAGTAATAAGTACTTATCAAGTAAGTCCGAAAGTAAATCAGTAAACCGAAAGCAGGCAACATCAGAGAAACTTATTCTCTTTGAGTCTGTTATTATCTTCCGGTGTATACTGGCTTCGGACTATTCCCAATCAAACAAAAAATCATGTCCCAGGGTTCAAATTTTGTCGATTATGTAAAGATATGCTGCCGTTCCGGTCACGGAGGGGCCGGCTCTTCACATTTGCACCGTGATAAATTTACCGCTAAAGGCGGACCCGATGGTGGCGACGGCGGTCGCGGCGGGCATGTTATTGTAAAGGGAAATGCCCAGTTATGGACGCTGCTTCATCTCAAGTTCCGCAAGCATGTAATAGCCGGAGATGGCGAGTCTGGAGGAAGTTCTTTAAAGACAGGCAAAACAGGCAGAGACGAAATATTGGAAGTGCCACTGGGTACCATTGCCAAAAATGCAGATACTGGTGAAACACTATTTGAAATAACATCAGATGGCGAAACCAAAATATTGACTGATGGTGGCAGGGGCGGCCTGGGAAACTGGCATTTTAAAACTCCAACATTACAAACGCCGCGTTTTGCTCAACCGGGAGAAGATGGCAAAGAAGAATGGAATGTACTGGAATTAAAAATACTGGCTGATGTTGGATTGGTTGGTTTCCCGAATGCCGGAAAATCAACATTACTTTCAGTTGTATCGGCTGCAAAACCTGAGATCGCAGATTATGCCTTTACTACTATTGTTCCTAATCTTGGGATAGTTGCTTACCGGGGTGGAAAATCATTTGTGATGGCTGACATTCCGGGAATTATAGAAGGCGCCTCACAGGGAAAAGGCCTTGGATTCAGGTTTTTAAGGCACATTGAACGAAATTCAGTATTGTTATTTATGGTTCCTGCCGATACGGCACGCACTATAAAAGAAGAATACCAGATACTTTTACATGAATTAAAAGAGTACAATCCAGAACTTATTCACAAACCAAGGGTATTAGCTGTCACGAAATCTGATATGCTGGATGATGAGCTGATGGCCGAAATGAAAAAGGAACTTCCAACGGATGTTCCTTCAATATTTATATCTTCAGTTGCTCAAAAAAATATTGATGAGCTAAAAGATCTGCTTTGGAAAGAAATTAATACCTAAAAATTAAGGCAACAGACCAATCACCTCTTCATTTTTGCCGCATACAACACATATTTGTCGCTAAGCATTGACGCATTAAATCCTGTATAACCGGGAAATGATCTCATGATCATTTTTTCTTTAGGGCCATTATAGCTTTCAGGTAAAACAATATAAAGTGGTCCTGCATACCCGTTGTATCTGTAATCATCTGCATTAATTTTAAGAGCATCACCTATTGGCTGCAAAGTAATCGTCCGGTTGTGTAATATTTCGAGCCCTGTATCATCGCTTATAAAAACAAATACTGCATTCTTATTTTCGCTGTCCAATTTCATGATACAGTTAAGGGATTGCTGATCAATATTGGGCTGCGCAACACCTGATGAGCCCCTGGCATTTAAACTATTAATCCGGTAACCTTTAATTAAATAAGACAGGCTGGTATATGCTATGCCAATAAATATCAACCCAAACAACAATTGAAAACGAGGTTTAAACTCCCTGATTAAATAAATGATACCAGGCACTATTAAAAGCCCTACTATACGGAAATGCCTGGCCTCGTACGAAATGTTAAGCTGTCGTAAATAGGAAAAACCAAAAAATACAACGGCAGCCGAATAAAATACAATCACAAATAATCGGTAATTGCTATTGTTAACTGTTTGGAGGATATTGAAGACGATAAACAGGCTTAATATTGCCAGCACGATCAATATGACAATGCTTAGCCCGGCGCTTATAAAAGGGGTTCCGGTATGATAGAGTAGTCCATGAAGCAGATCGTCGATGGAAAAATCTGACAAGATTGGTGATGCAATTGGAAAGCTAAGTGTTGCTGCGGTAAATTTAAAGCCATGGGCTGCTGACGCCGGGCTTTGACCTTTGGAAAGAAAAGACAGGTAGATAGTTAATAATGATATGGCTGCTGGCATACCAATCCAAAACCCTTTTTTAATCCATTCCCAAATACCGGGTCTATTTGCAGATAACCTGATCCATAAGCAGCACAAACCCGCTGCATACATCCATAAAAACGATGATTTACAAAAAAAGCCAATCCAGCCGGAAAACAATACAAATAACACTAATACAAGTTCGGGCTTTTTTAATGTTGCGCAACCATATAAAAACCACCCTTCAAACGCAAAAAGCAATATTTCACCCCCATTATAGTAAACATAAGGAACTACAAAGGCTTGCTGACAACTAATAAATACAAGACTCAAAGCTGCAATAAACGGTTTAAAGCCCATACTTCTAAAAAAATACCACAAACCTGCCAGGCCGGAAAATTCGCCAAGCGTTACCGTTACTGCTATTGCCTGCCCTGTGTTTATGTTGGCAACTAATTTAAAAAGGTAGGGTATAAGGTATTGTCCCGGTGACCACCAAGTTAAAAACTCTGTGTAGTTTTGTGCGATGTCATCCTGATCGGGAGCTACAAAATTATTAAACCCTCCTCCTAAATGCATACTCCGCAACACCTGGAATCCCATACCTGGATCGGGAAAAAGCGCAGGGGGTATAAGAAATAAAACTACACCCATAATAAACAAAGCGGTGCCTATAATTAAAAGAATTAGTTTATGGGTGTTAATTTTGCGAGAGAACATTATATGATTTTATTCAATAGTCCGGGAGCGGGTTTTTATTGCAGGATTGCCCTGGTATATGCTGTATACTTCCAGGTTTTTTGTCGCAACTGATCCGGCTGTAAGTACAGCATGTGATGCTACAGTGACGCCCGGATTTACTACAGCACACGCACCGATCCAGGCACCTTCTTCTAAAACTATACCTGCTGTTATCAGATCAAAGCCAATTTTTTTATAATTATGGTTACCTGTAAGTAACACCGCACCTTGAGAAATGCAAACATTGTTGCCGATAACGACAGGAACAAGGCAATCGATCCAAACATTCTCGCCAATCCATGTGTGATTTCCTATGGTTAGGTGCCAGGGGTATTTTACATTTACACCTGCTCTTATAACCACACTTTTCCCAACCTTGGCACCAAAGATGCACAGTATAAATACTTTAAGATTGCTGGACGGAAAAAGGCTGCTTTTAAAAAAAATTGCATTGGTATAGTACCATAAAATCCTTTTTAACGGTCCACCGCCAGTATGAAATGGTGTGTTGTTATAAGCAGACAAATCAGTTTTTTGCATCACTGTAGTTTAAAGTATTATCATCTTTAACCCAAAAATAAAGCGTCACAGTAATAATTAAGTATATGACAATATTAAAAGCTGTATGATGATCCAAAATCCTGCCGGCGTGTTTGTCCCAAAATAATGCTAGCAATACAAAGCGTGCAGTATTTAAGACCTCTATCCCAAATATCCCTGCAAATAAAAAAACAACTTTCCTTTTCCACTTTTTAGGATAGGACAGTACAAATGCGGCAAAAAAACTGATCACCCCTAATCCTAAACATGAGTAAACTAATTGTAATGTTCCATGTCCTGCAACTAATAGATTATATTCATCAGTGATGGCTACGAAGCCGAACCAGTTAAGTATTTGGGCACTTGTATGTAATAACAACCACCTTAAACCATGGATATAATTAAAATTGTGAGCTAAAAATGTATTATAATGAGGGCTTGGCGGAGATACACGACTAAAATAAAATATGTTGAAGTAATAGAATAACGGAAAAAGCACCAAAAATGTAAATATAAATTTCAAAGGTCCGGTTTCACCTTTGGACCTTGTTCTCGCATCTTTTTGGAGAATTTCATCAATTTTCATATCTACAATCAGCCGGAACCAAAAACCCTGCAAAAAATGAAAGATTACTCCCGTTTGTCCGTCGAGAATACCTAGTTGAAAAAATATCCGGTAAATGAAATAAAGCACCGGTCTTACATACCGTGGTAATTGCCACCATAATTGTTTTAACCATGCTGTACGTTCATCCGGCGAGCCCCAAAACTTAGGCTCAATTGTTTGCGCCCTCATTTGCTGCATACGTTCCACTTCTTCCTGTGCAACCAGGTCGCTGTAACGGTTATGCTTAGTTATCCAAAAACTTATATTATTTTCCTTTAAGTTTTCTTCTAAAATATAGCCATCTTTCCATATAGTCGTTTTCCCGGGCACAATAAAACGGTGGTCCATGTTTTCATTTAAATCTGAATACCCAACACCAAAACGAAACATTTTGAGCATGTAAAAAGGTGAATACCCTCCATGCTTTATCCATTTACCCTTAAAAAAATTTTTACGGTTAAAGTAAATGCCATTGACATGCCCGTAGTTTTCATCCTTAAAGTCTGGCAGGTACGCTTTTAATTCGTCTGTAACCACCTGATCGGCATCCAGACATATTACCCATGGTGTTTGTATGGTGAAATTTTTTAGCGCATAATCCCATTGCTGTGGATGATTTTGGAATGGGTGCTGTAAAACAACAGCTCCGGATGCTTTTGCAATCTCAATGGTATTATCCGTACTTCCTGAATCTAATACAAAAACGGGGGCTCCCAGTTCCCGGATGGACTCCAACAACCTTGGTAAATGCATCTCCTCATTATAGGTAATTATAATAAAAGAGTAATGGTTATTCAAGATAGCTTTGCTTTAATGATCATCGACATCCAAAAATAAGGAACCCTTCCGCAACCTTTAAAAACAACTGTAGTAAAACCGGCATTGGATAAGGCTATAGTCAAAGTTTTTTTTGACCATAATTTAATATGGCCGCCAAGCCAAAGCGGGTTCATGTGGCTGTCCCATTTATTAAGGATACTTAACATTAAATTTTTTAAATATCCGTGATAGGGCGTTGTAATAATCATCTCTCCCCCTTGTACCAGTTGTTCCCTGCAGAAACCAATGAATGCCTCTGGATTGTATAAATGTTCTATTACCTCGGTGGATATAATAGTGTCAAATGGAATTTTTTGTAATTGAGCGGGTAATTTATCTGATGACAAATCCTGAACAAAGAAACGGTCCGGATTTGTTTTTTGCGCAATAGCTATGCCTTTTTCGGAAGCATCAGTGCCATAAGCATTATATCCCCGTTCAATTAAGTAGTTTACCAGGTAACCATTTCCACAACCCAAATCCAAGATACAGGTATTTTTTGTTTTATCCAGTAAACCTAATAAAGCGTCTAACTGGTAGGTTAGGTTATGTGTTGGTTTATCATTATGAAAACCGTAGTCTTGGTAATCAGCCATTATTACTTATACTTTTATACATTTCAATATATCTTTTAATGAGACTATCTTCATTAAAATCAGCACGGATGCGTGATGGTGCATCTGAACGAATGCGTTTTAGTTCATCCTGTTTACCTTGAATAAGATTTATCATATTACCTACTGACTGTACATTTAACTCACAATCCCAGCCAAGGTTATTTTCAGTAACATAGCCGGATAAACCAACAAATTTGCTTACCAAAACTGCAGTGCCTTCACTCAAACTTTCAATAACCACATTGCCGAAATTTTCGTCGAACGAAGGTAAAACAAGCAGGTCATGCTCAGAAAGCAATTTAAATTTATTATCATTTTGAAATCCCACCCAGGTTATGTTTTTATCTATCTCATATTTTTTTGCCCGCTCCTTTAAATCATTAATATAATCTATATCACCATCTCCGGCAATTGTCAGGTTATAAGAAAAAGATAAAAGCGGCAGTACATTTATCAAAATATCCAACCCTTTTTTTTCTTCAATCCTCGAAAGAAAAATCAATTTGAACTTATTGGAATGCTTTGCACTTGCAGCGTGATCGTTTACCGGCAGTCTTACAAAATTAGGCAGGTCAGTAATGCTCTTTGGGGTTACTACGCTGGCTATTGCCTCGTATTCCCTGTTTGAAGTTACGTGAAAATGGCATCTTTTCAATAAGGACCTGCTTAACATGTTATGAATAAGCAGCTTAATATTTTTATTCTTGTTTTGGAAAGAATATGGGCTTAAGGTGCCCCGGGCTGAAATTAAAACAGGTACCCTGCGAATTAAAGCTATTATGCATGAAAATATGGAAACAAGGTTCCACCAGGCATGGATATGTACAATATCAAATTGCCGGACGCTTGTCCATAATTTTTTTAAAAGCGCCGGTGATAGATGTGTATGATCTTTAGTTATTCTTTTAAAATAAGTAACACCAACCCCATCAACGTTTACAGTGCAACCCGGCAGCACAGGTAACTCGTTCTTACCGTTAGCAGTGGTTGTATAAACCTCAGTATAAATCCCGGCTTTAATTAATTTTTCACTTAACATTGATACGGACATAGTTGGCCCGCCGTAGACATAAGCCGGCTTATATGCCGCACAAATTTGTAAAACCTTCAAATTTCTTTTAATATATTTCGGGAGCGTAATATTTTAAAAATCACCAGCATGCTCATATAACTCCAAAAAACAGAATTAGCTATAAATTCAAAGCTAAGCCCACGCCAAAATATTTGAAAAAGGCCGCTGAATATTAACGCTGTTCCTAAAATATACCCTCCGAATAGCTCTTCAGCCTTAGTCGCAATTATTTGGGCTATGGCGCCATAAGCAAAAAGAAAGATAAAGATTCCAAATGCACCGGCTGATAAATAGGCGTCAACTATAAATGGGGGTTTAGCGGAAACGTTTGAACCCCGATGGACTACACCTGCGTTATATACACGTTCCATCACCAGGTCTTCAGTAATTTGTTTCGAAGGCCAGAATATCCTCGGAATTATTGCTATCGCGGATTGTTTTAATATTTGCGTGCCGTAATAATCGACATAAGCAGGGGTTGATTTGACATATCTCGTAAACATATCAATTTCG
>JAQNCM010000631.1 GCA_029237615.1 Mucilaginibacter sp. | reverse complement strand
TAAAAGAACCATCCAAACCGGCTGCGGCAGCGATCTTTGTACCCTTTATAGTTACCGTAGCGCCAATAAGCGGCTCTTTGGTTTGCGCATCAAGCAACTTACCTGTAATTAATCTATCACCGGTATTTTGCGCAAAGGATGTATATGAAGTTATAAAAATTGCGATTAAAGCAAGAAGTAAACATTTTCTCATACATGATGGTTTTATGGTTTAATAAATCTGTTAATTCCTATCAAAGATAAAAGGTAAGCACCTCACTTGCATTAAGTTAATGTTAACAATATAGCCTACTTTTCAACATTTTTAATATATTAATATATTATCTAAAATATTTGTATCTATTTCATAATTAACACCAATGGGCCAATAAAAATACTCTTATAATATATGGCTTTATATAAACACAAACCGGTTTATTAATTCAGCCCTTTTACTTAGATTTGCCGTTCAAAAAAAGTCCATAATTTACAATATATGAGTTACGATGTAATTGTTATAGGATCAGGCCCGGGCGGTTATGTGGCTGCCATACGCGCTTCACAGCTTGGTTTAAAAACTGCTATAGTTGAAAAAGAATCATTAGGCGGCATTTGTCTGAACTGGGGTTGTATCCCTACTAAAGCTTTATTAAAAAGCGCACAGGTATTTGAATATCTAAACCACGCTGCTGAGTATGGCATAAAGGTAAACGGTGGCGAAGTTGATTTTGAAAGTGTTATTAAAAGAAGCCGTGGCGTAGCCGACGGCATGAGCAAGGGTGTTCAGTTTTTAATGAAGAAAAACAAGATCGATGTACTTATGGGCTATGGAAAGCTAAAATCCAAGGGCGTGGTTGAAGTAAAAAACAATGACGGCACCAAGGAGTTTACAGCAAAACATGTCATTTTAGCTACAGGCGGACGCTCTCGTGAACTGCCCAACTTAAAACAGGATGGCAAAAAAGTGATCGGATATCGCCAGGCCATGGTATTGCCTAAACAGCCAAAATCAATGATCGTAGTTGGATCAGGCGCCATCGGAATTGAATTTGCTTATTTTTATAACTCCATAGGTACGCAGGTAACCGTTGTTGAATTTTTGGATAATATTGTTCCCCTGGAGGACGAAGAAGTTTCAAAACAACTGGCACGCATCCTCAAAAAACAAGGCATAAATATCATGACCGGCTCAAACGTAGAATCGGTTGACAGCAGTGGCGATATTTGTAAAGTGTCTGTAAAGACAGCTACGGGTACCGAAACGCTTGAAGCAGAGATCGTACTTTCAGCTGTAGGTATAGCCACAAACATTGAAGGCATAGGACTGGAAGAAAACGGCGTAAAAACCGACCGTGGAAAAGTATTGGTTGATGATTTTTACCGCACCAATATAGAAGGTGTTTATGCGATAGGTGATATTGTTAAAGGCCAGGCACTGGCACACGTAGCATCTGCTGAAGGTATTATCTGTGTGGAAAAGATTGCCGGCTTAAATCCGCATCCGTTAGATTATAATAATATTCCTGGATGTACTTATTGCCTGCCCGAAATTGCCTCTGTTGGCTATACCGAAAAGGCGGCTAAAGAAGCTGGATATGAATTGAAGATCGGAAAGTTTCCTTTCTCTGCATCAGGCAAAGCAAGCGCTGCCGGCGCTAAGGATGGCTTTATAAAGTTAATATTTGATGCTAAATACGGCGAATTTTTAGGCGCTCACATGCTTGGACACAACGTAACAGAGCTAATTGCTGAAGTAGTTACTGCCCGCAAACTGGAGGCAACAGGCCATGAGATCATTAAATCTGTACATCCGCATCCAACTATGAGCGAAGCTGTAATGGAAGCTGCTGCTGAAGCTTACGGTGAATGTATACATTTATAGCCCCAACTCCTAAAGGGAAGTAAGGGCAAATATTGTTTAATTATTCACATATTGTTTCCCCTTTAAGGGGTTAGGCATGAAACTACACACCGTAGATACCGGTTTTTTTAAATTAGATGGAGGCGCCATGTTCGGTGTTGTGCCTAAATCTATCTGGAACAAAAGCAATCCGGCTGATGAAAACAACCTGTGTACCTGGGCCATGCGCTGTTTGTTAATTGAAGATGAAGGCAAACTGATCTTAATTGATACCGGCATAGGCAATAAACAGGATGAAAAGTTTTTTAGCCATTATTACCTGCATGGTGATGCAAGCTTAGATAGCTCGCTGGCTGCACTTGGATTTCATCGGAATGATATTACCGATGTATTTTTAACACATCTGCATTTTGATCATGTTGGCGGTGCTGTGATAAGGGATGGCGAAAACCTGGTACCGGCATTTAAAAATGCAGTTTACTGGAGTAATGTCAATCACTGGGATTGGGCCGTTAATCCAAACGACCGGGAAAAAGCATCCTTCTTAAAGGAAAACATACTACCCATACAACAAAGCGGTCAGTTACAATTTGTACCAACCGAAGACGGGATTAAGTTTTCCGATAACATACATATCCGCTTTGTGAACGGGCATACAGAGGCCATGATGCTGCCGCTTATTAATTATAAGGATAAAAATATTTTATATATGGCTGATCTAATGCCGTCAACAGGCCATATCCCTATCCCCTATGTAATGGCTTATGATATGTTTCCGCTAAAAACTTTAACTGAAAAGAAGCAGTTTTTTAAGGAGGCTGCCGAAAAAAATTATGTGTTGTATTTAGAACATGATCCGGTGAATGAATGCTGCACTTTGCAACAAACTGAAAAAGGTATTCGTTTAAAGGAAACCTTTAAGCTAAATGAAATATAATCAAACTATAAGTAAACACCACAAAAACCATGCAATTATTGACTGATTATGAATAATATGTAATCTTTTTTATTATATCAATTATACTAAAATAAATCAATAACAATTTCGTACCTTTGCACGTTCAATTCTAATAGTAAGAATCGAGGTTTATAAATAAATGAGACAACTCAAAATAACCCAATCCATTACCAATCGTGAGTCACAATCACTTGATAAATATCTTCACGAAATTGGTAAAGTAGATCTAATCACAGCCGAAGAAGAAGTTATATTAGCACAAAAGATCAGGGAGGGTGACCAGGCTGCTTTGGAACGCTTAACAAAAACGAACTTACGTTTTGTTGTATCGGTAGCTAAGCAATATCAAAACCAGGGTTTAACACTGGGTGACCTGATAAACGAAGGTAATTTAGGCTTAATTAAAGCTGCCAAACGTTTTGATGAAACTAAAGGCTTTAAATTTATATCATACGCGGTATGGTGGATTCGTCAGTCTATTTTACAGGCTATTGCGGAGCAATCGCGTATTGTTCGTTTACCTTTAAACCAGGTAGGCTCATTAAGCAAGATCAGCAAGGCATTTTCAAAACTGGAGCAGGAATATGAGCGTGAGCCTTCGCCGGAAGAACTGGCAGATATGCTGGAGACCACCGTTGATAAAATTTCTGATACATTAAGTAACTCTGGCCGTCATGTATCTATGGATGCGCCGTTTGTTCAGGGTGAAGAAAATACGTTGCTGGATGTATTGGAAAATTCAGAACCAAATACCGATTCTATTTTAATTAATGAGTCGTTATCTGAAGAGATCAAACGTTCCCTATCAACACTTACTGAGCGCGAGCGTGAAATTATTGTACTCTTCTTTGGTTTAGGTACCAACCACCCGCTTTCATTGGAAGAGATCGGTGAGAAATTTAATTTAACACGTGAGCGTGTAAGACAAATAAAAGACAAGGCGCTGCAAAGACTGCGTCATACTTCCAGGAGCAAGATCCTGAAATCATATTTAGGTTAATCAGAACCAGGAGTCAAGAATCAAGAGCCAAAATTTAGGTAACACTAATTTTGGCTTTTTTCATTTATACCGTTTAAAACAATAAATCGGTATTTTATCTGTTTGTTGATTGTCACAATTAACAGTTGAAACGTTTAGCTATTCTCTCTCTTCAATATTACAGATCGCTGCTTCTTTATAATATAGCATTCACTTCGCTTATATTTTTACTTTTTTATTTTAATGCTGGAGCAAATGCCATTGTCTTTTTATTTGCTAAAATAACTGGTGTATTGTGTGCTTGTGGGTTGCATTATTATTCAGCAAATGAAACGTATTTTTATTATCGTAACGCCGGGTTTAGTATTAAACGCATTTATGTTACTGCTTTTGTCTTTGATATGCTGACCTGTAGCGCAGTAATTTTATTATTCAATTTAATACTGCATTTATGCTCACGTTAAAGGTCGACAGCGTTCAATTGGAATTTAACAACCGGAGGATATTGCGGGATGTTAATCTTACCTGTAAGCAAGGCGAAGTAGTTGGACTGCTTGGTCGCAATGGCAGCGGTAAATCTTCGCTTTTAAAGATCATTTTTGGCACGCTTACCCCATCCTATAAATATGTAAGCATTGACGATGTATATATACAAAAGGGCTATCATCAAAATCGTATTGCTTATTTGCCGCAGCAAAACTATCTGCCCAAAGGGATAAGGGTCAGCAAATTGGCAGCCATGTTAATCGACCCTTACAGATGGGATGAGTTTTCTAATTTAACCATCTACAAAGATCATAAACATAAGAAAACAGGACAGCTTTCGGGCGGGGAATTACGGCAGCTTGAAATGTTGATGATCCTATATAACAAGGCTGATTTTATGTTGCTTGACGAGCCATTTACGCACGTTACACCAATTCAAGCCGATTATTTTAAAGAAATTATCAAATCAGTATCGCAAACAAAAGGAATTATAGTTACCGATCATCAGTATAATAATGTATTGGACGTAAGTAACAGACTAATCCTTTTAAATGATGGTTGCACAAAACCTATTAATCATGTTGATGAATTA
>JAQNCM010000285.1 GCA_029237615.1 Mucilaginibacter sp. | reverse complement strand
AAAAATTAGACACCAGGATTGTCGTCATCAGCATAGCAATTGTAATACTTAAGCCATATGCCGCTTCCATATTGTCAGAGTGTTCAAATAATAATACAACTCCTACGCAGCCCGCACACAATAACCAGTTAACACTTGGTACGTATAGCTGTCCTTTTTCTATGGTGGGATAATTTATTCTAACCTTTGGCCACAAGTTTAATCTTACCGCTTCGGCAATGAGGGTAAATGAGCCCGAAATTAATGCCTGGCTGGCTATTACAGTTGCAATGGTTGCAATGCCTATACCGTATAACTTGAACCAGGGTGGCATTATTTCGTAAAAAGGATTGTGCAAATTAAGGTTTAACTTTGTGCCGTTATGTTGCAGCAACCAAACGGCTTGCCCTAGATAATTAAGTATCAGGCTGGTCTTTACGTATATCCAGCTGATCTGAATGTTTCTTCGCCCGCAGTGGCCCAAATCTGAATATAAGGCTTCGGCGCCCGTGGTACATAAAAATACAGCACCTAAAATTATAAAGGCGTTTGGATTGGTGCTTAATATAAGGTAAGCGTAATAAGGATTTAATGCCTTTATAACCATCGGCATTTGAACAACAAACAAAATCCCCAGCACGCCCATCATAGTGAACCAAATAAACATCATTGGGCCAAAAGCTTTGCCTACCAGTGATGTCCCGAATTGCTGGATGATAAATAATACTATTAATATTGATATTACTATGGGTACTGTATGTAAATGGGGATAATAAGCTTGCAGCCCTTCAATTGCCGCTGAAACTGAAATAGGCGGGGTAATAATCCCATCAGCCAGCAGTGCGCATCCACCAATTACGGCCGGAATAATGAGCCATTTGGCACGCCGCCTTACCAATGAAAATAAGGAAAATATGCCACCTTCGCCCTTGTTATCGGCCCTTAAGGTGATAACAACATATTTTAATGTGGTTTGTAAGGTAAGCGTCCAGAAAATGCAGGACACGCCGCCTAAAATTAATGTTTCGGAAATATGTTGAGTACCAACAATAGCTTTAAAAACATATAATGGCGAAGTTCCGATATCGCCATATATTATTCCTAAACTTATCAACAGCCCTGAGACTGTTAATTTTCGCAGATCTTTATTATTTGACACTATATTAAAAAATCAAAAGTATTAAAACTACGCAAATAATCAATTATATTTATATGCTGGACGAAGAAACTAAACTTATAACACATTAAATCACATTTTGTTAAATTTTGTTAAAATGTATATAAAACCGCAAGTATTTTAATTGATGCCGGGCTTTATTTATACTTTTGTAAGTAATATTAAAGAATGAGGCGAATATTTACTTTTAAAAATTCATGGAGTACGACAATTGCGTTAGCAATATTCATGAATCTTGCCTTTATAAATAGTATTGCTTATTCCCAAATTGATACTACTTATTCACACTTCCTTAAAGCAAAATCATCAAAGACCACCGCTAAAAACGGATTGCATTTAGTTTTGCCCCCATTACGGCCTGCGGTTATATCAACTACAAAAGTTAATGCATATAAACCGGATGACAAATTACTAAACAACGTACAGGTATTCCCCAACCCGGTTACTGATCAGATTAATTTAAAGTACGATCTTTCCCGTTATTCTTTAGTTACCATTAAAGTAATGGATGTTTTGGGTAACGATATTACTACCTTATTTTCGCAACGCCAGGAACCTGGTGAACAAAGCTTTAGTTATTCTTTAAACAGCAAATTATCCAGGGGCTTTTATTTTGTAAGGATAGTTGCCGGAACCGAGTCTGTGATTAAGAGGATATCGGTATTGTAATCTGGCATATTCCTAAATATTTCATTTGGCCGTGTGATAATAACTTTGGTTATTTTTTCAGGAAAAGAACCATTTAACTACGTGTAATAATTTCTTCGTAAGCGGGTCACCTCCTGTAATCTTTCAGTGGAAGTTTTTGATCTCCCAAAAAGCACATCTAAATAGTCCTCATCTTCGGGTTTAACTATGATTAACTACTTTTGTAATTTTTCTGTCCATGCTTCAATATACTCTTAATCCCATTTACATAAATATGCAATTTTTAAAGTAAATATTAATAAAGGAGCATTTTTTATCCAATAGCGCTCAAATCTTAAAAATCTTAGGTCACACAATTTAAAATTTTTAATTTCGGCACTATGAAGATAATTGCCATAGGCCGTAACTACGCCGAGCATGCAAAGGAGTTAAATAACCCTGTACCTGGCGTACCGGTTATTTTTATGAAACCGGATACTGCTCTTTTAAAAGAAAACAAACCCTTTTACCATCCCGATTTTTCAGAAGATATACACCACGAAATTGAGATCGTACTTAAAGTTAGCAAAGAGGGAAAGCATATAAGTGAGAACTTTTCCGGTAATTATTTCGAGGAAATAGCCTTAGGTGTGGATTTTACCGCCCGCGATATACAGCAACGGCATAAAGAAAAAGGCCTGCCATGGGAATTGGCCAAGGCTTTTGATCACTCGGCGCCGGTAAGCACATTTTTGCCAAAATCTCAATTTGCTGATTTGCATAACCTCAATTTCAGGCTGGATGTTAACCAGCAAGCGAGGCAACAAGGCAATACCTCCTTTATGCTTTTTTCGTTCGAATACATTATTGCCTTTGTATCAAAATACATCACCCTAAAAAAAGGCGACCTTATATTTACCGGTACACCGCAGGGTGTAGCCAAAGTAAATATAGGTGACAGGCTGGAAGGATATATTGAAGATCACAAAATGCTTGATTTTTTTGTTAGGTAGGCATGATTAAAAAATTCCCGCTGGTACTTATTCTTATTTTTTGTATTTATTTAAATGTGTTTGCCCAGGTTATCCAAAGCCGGGCCTATCCTCAAAACTTTTTTCGCTATCCCCTGGATCTGCCGCCATCTACCGCAGGTTCGTTTGGCGAGCTAAGACCAAGCCATTTCCATTCGGGGCTTGATTTTAAAACAAATCAGCGCACCGGTTACCCGGTACATGCAGTAGCTGATGGCTATGTATCACGTTTAAGAGTTCAGTTTAGTGGTTTTGGCAACGCTGTTTATATAACCCACCCCAACGGGTATACAAGCGTTTACGGGCACATCGAACGCTTTAGCCCGGCAATGGCTAAACTTGTACGCGACTATCAATACCAACAACAAAGCTTTGAAGTTGACTTTAAGCTG
>JAQNCM010000271.1 GCA_029237615.1 Mucilaginibacter sp. | reverse complement strand
TTTCAGGAATATAGACTGGATGGATTTTCTGCCCTTTGTGGTAAGCGTACTGCTCACTTTACTGGCTTATCCGCTTATTTATATTTTTGAAAAGATATTTGCAATTACCTCTGATATAACGTTGATTGAATTAACCAATACCAATGCGCCATTACTGCGTGAGATGGCCTTTAGTGCGCCTGGTACCTTCCAGCATTCGTTACAGGTTGCCAACCTCGCCGAAAATGCTATTTATGCAATTGGTGGGAATGCACTGCTGGTTAGGGCAGGGGCCCTTTACCATGATATCGGTAAAATAGAAAACCCCTTATATTTTATCGAGAACCAAAGCTCGGGATTTAACCCGCATGACAAGCTAGCCTACCAGGAAAGCGCCCAGATCATTATCAGGCATGTGAGCAAAGGTGTTGAAATGGCGCACAAGGCAAATTTGCCGCAAATTGTTATTGATTTTATACGAACGCACCACGGCGATACCAGGGTTGATTACTTTTACCAGTCTTTTTTAAAGAACTATCCCGAAAAGTTCATCGATGAGAACACTTTCAGGTATCCGGGGCCTATCCCTTTCTCAAAAGAAGGCGGTGTTTTGATGCTTGCCGACTCAGTGGAAGCAGCATCCCGTTCGTTAAAAGAACCGGATGAGCTGTCCATCAGCAACTTGGTCGACCGTATTGTTAAATATAAACTGGATCAAAACCAATTGAAAGACAGTAACATAACATTAAAGGATATAGAAACCATTAAAACTATATTTAAGCGAATGCTGATGAGTATTTATCATGTGCGCATCGATTATTAGAAAACGAACTTTTTTTTTGACGGCTTAACTGAATTGCTATATTTGCAGTCCCGAAAAAAAGGGTTTACCGGAATAAAAGGAGAGATGCCTGAGAGGCCGAAAGGATCAGTTTGCTAAACTGACGTACTGGAAACGGTACCGAGGGTTCGAATCCCTCTCTCTCCGCAAAGGAAAATTGAGTAGTACTTTAAATTACTCAAAACAATTAAATTAATTTTATAAGGCTGTTTCATTTTTGGAGCAGCCTTTATCTTTAATGGTGCGGTGATAACACCGACCATAGGCTAATTTTTCTTTACTTCGGATCGATGTGGGCAAAAAACATCTAAGGATATGATGAACAGTGGTGTTTTCAGCGGCCATGATACATTTTAAATACTTAAATTTATGAATTTTTAGCAAAGGACAATTCAGTATGAGTAAGCACACATTGATCAAAAATGCCATCGCCACTATGGAACAAGGTGCTTTTCAAGGACTTTGTGCACATTTTCTGTCACGTACAACGAATGGCGACGTGCAAACTTTTGGTTCAGTGGATGAAAATGATAAAACGCGCAAGGGGCGACCGGATATATTTATGATTTTGCCCGATGGTGCTTATTTATTGGCGGAATGTACAACCAAAGATGATCGCGACAAAAAACAGTTATTAGATAAACTGAAAAAAGACCTTGAAGGTTGTCTCGACTTCAAAAGTTTGGGCCTGTCTAAGGAACAGGTAAGACAAGTGGTACTTTGTTATAATAGTACGATTGATACCGTCATGGTGGAAGAGCTCAAAGCGCCCGCCAACTTAGTAGGTGTCCCACTTCGGTTAGTGAGTTTGACCACATTATCGGAATTTTTATTTTCTGTTGACCGTGTTTATGCACGCGATGAACTCGGCATTCCATTCGATACCGGTCAGGTATTAGATAAACAGACATTTCTACAACAATACCGAAAACGGGATCTGGCAACGCCATTGGACAATCCGCTTGTTGGACGGGAAAACCAGACTGATAATTTAACGCAACTAATCGAAAAACGGGAAATAGTAATCATGACAGGCCCTTCCGGCGTAGGGAAGTCCAGGCTTGCCTTGCAGGCAATAGATAGCTACCAAACTAAGCACATCGATGCGGTAGCGTATTATATTTTTAATAAATCCGGCGGAATTACGGACGATCTACTCACCTACATCCGACCTGGCGGCCACTTCATTCTGTTGCTTGATGATGCTAACAGGAAACCGGATAACTTAATTTCTGCACTCGAAAGCGGATTGCCGGAGGACACTAAGGTGAAGATCATAGTTACTGTGCGTGATTATGCGCTACGTTCAATAGTTGAATGTTGCAGAAATAGGGATTTTGAAAGGTTTCATGTTGACGCTTTGGATCGCGAAGCGCTAAATAAATTACTGACAGAAGACCCATTTAAAATCCGAAACAGTGATGTGATTGATCGGATTTTATCTATTTCACAAGGTAATGCACGGCTGGCTGTCATGGCGGCTAATGTATTTCTAAAAGAAAGTAATATCGATACTATTTCCAATGTAAGTCAAGTCTACGATCAGTATTTTGCTCCTGTAATCGATGACCTTACACTGCTCCATGATAATCTGTATTTACGTGTTTTGGGCATCATCGCCTTCTTTAACACGATAGATGTTGAAATGGAGTTTGACCAGGGTATATTACAGCTTTTTGGCATTCAAATCGAACAGTTTTTGGAAACGGCTGGCCATCTCGAATCCCTGGAAATCGTTGAAATCTATCAGCACACCACTGTTAAAATCACCGAGCAAGTATTGGCTACTTATCTTTTCAATGAGGTCTTTTTTCGAAAGCGTTTGCTTAGTTTCGAATTGCTGTTTAATAGCTACTTTTCGCGTAATCATGCAAGATTCACTGATAGTATTACACCGGTCATTCAGGCATTTGGTACAAGCATTATTCAAGAAAACATACAAACCTTACTGACGTATTGGGATAATGTAAAGGCTGACACGAGCGAAGCTTACAAATTTTTATCCCTTTTTGGCCTATATCTACCCGAGCAGACTTTGGCTTTTGCATCAACTGTAATCCGCGACACGCCGGACAGCGGTGGGACTTTCCTGTTGCCAAAGCATTATAATTACCCGGGAGGCTATCCCCACGATCCAGTGTTATCCTTACTCGCACAGTTTTATAATCGGGCAGATGATAAATTGATTTCCAGCGTTGCACTTGCCTGTAGATACATCGCAAAACAAAAGGAATCACTTGCTAAAGTGATCGACCAATTAAAAACGCATTTTTCTCCAAACAATCAGGACGTTTTCTCTAATTTTTCAAGGCAACAACTAATCATGAATTGGCTGACAAGTCAATTTGATAAAAGTCAAGAAGCAAGATTGTTGTACTATCATGTTTTCTATCATTTGCTTGTCAACAGGTTTTATGGATCCGAATACTATTGCCAAACTGATAACGGGCCGGCTTTTATAGAACCTTTCCGAAATTTAAGAATACTTTTCTGGCAAACGACATTTGCGTTCCCCGAAATAGACCGGCCCTTTGTCATTCAGTTACTCCTAAACTATAACGAGCAGGAACCATACTTATATCCTTTCATGGTTGCTGCAGATTTGCAGCAAGTTGGGGAACTTGTTACTAAGCGCCTAAACCCCGCCTCTTTTACGGAGTGCTACTTCGTGAATGAGTACAAGAGCTTGCTGTCTAATAAGGGTGTTTTAGCGCCGTCAGGATTCTCGAAGAGCTTCAAAAAATTCAGGACACCCACCTATAAGCTTTTGGAAAAATTGACTTTCCGTTCGCCAAAATACCGTGAACAATTTACAACCTCCGAAGCCTTTGAGAAACTTGAAGAACGCAAAAGCAAAGACCTCAATAAAATGCTGCCGCTTTCGGACATAAGATCCTTTGAGCAACTTTATGATAGCGTCGAAGAGATTTATTCATTTCCAGATCACTCAAAAGTTGACACCAGTTCAGCGATGAGCATGCTTTTAAAATATACTTTTGAAAATAATATAACGCTTGGATTTCAAATGTTGGAGTTTTATTTAGGAAAAGAACAATGTTTTCTTTTCAATCCTTTTGATATTTATAGGTGCATCTTCACGCGTGGAGACGAAAGCATCGAAAGGCTTTATGTATTACTTCAAAATACAAATTTCAGGTATCGACAACGATGGTTAGAAAGGTATTTTGACTGGCTGCCTGAGGATCAGATAGTTGAGAAAAACATTACTCGGCTATTAACCTGTTATCGTAACGCTGATAGCGGCACAAAATTTTATCCTCAATATTTTACCAAATATGAACGCATTCGACCGAGAATAGTAGCTGAATTGTTGCAAATTTTGAGTGATACCCGTGACAAAAATCCCGAATTCCGATATGAGTTATCACATGATTTTTTTCGCACGTTCGATTACTTGGTTAAAGATCACATGGAATTATCTGTAAAAGTTTACCTGCAACAAGAAGATATAGATGCGCATTACGACTTATATGCAGATGAATTCTTCTACATTTTTGATGTAAATCCTCAGTTTTTCCTTATTTTTTTCGACTATATTTTTGACAAGCTACAACAAACGCAAAGAGATATTGGTAAATATTTATCTAAAATCTGGAATTATGAAGATGCAGAGGACTTGGTATTTAAAGTTTTAATACGATTGAAGGAGCTGGACTATTACAGCTATCTCAATCATCCTGGGTCCGTTTTTT
>JAQNCM010000251.1 GCA_029237615.1 Mucilaginibacter sp. | reverse complement strand
TAATGCATAATTAGGATCATTAAAATTGGGTATTAGGCTATGAAAATTAAGCAAATGGTGCGATTTATAGTATTTTGTTATGGGCAGCGAATCCGTTTTCACCCTGGCTAAAAGATCCGTAGAGCTGTCTCTTTTTAACGCGCTTATATTAAAGTCGGGAAGCCCACCGGGAATTTTATTACCACCCACCTCAACCCATTTCAATTTACTTTTATCCGTTTCATTTACATGGAATCCAAATGCTGTAAAACCTACCCAGGCAAATTTATTGTCGCTGATGGCAGGCTGATAGTTACCGACCGACCGGTTAACGTTATAATTGGATAACTCATAAAGTTTTCCTGCATTAATCGATAGCTTAAATAAACGATCATTAATACCGGAGGTTGCTGAAAAGTAAACGGTATCATTTTTAACATTAAGGAATGCTATAGGTTGATAAGAAAAAGGAAGCAAATATTTGTTGTTCCCAGTTTTAATATCGATCAAATCCAGTGACATTTCGCCTTTGGGCGTACGGACCGCGGCAATCAGCTTACTATCTCCATAAAATTTAGGATACGTATAAAACAGGTTTTCTTTGTTTGGAACGATAGAGATAAGACCGCCGGTTGTTGCATTTATTAAATAGATCTCGCATTTGCCATTTGTACCCTCTTTTATTGTTACAATGATTTTACCATCCGGACTAAAATCGGGCGAAAAATATTTTGTTTTTTGGGTGATCCGGTGCTCTTTGCCAGTATTAACATCCAGCAGCATTAGTTCACTGTAATCCCGGTAGGTCCAGCGCAGATCGGGCCTATATGTTGCGTATACTATCTTACCACCGTAGTATGCAAAATAATTATCTAATGAAAAGCTCCGGACACTGATCTTCTGTTCGCGGTTCCCTGTTTTTATTACGAACACAGGAATATGGCTGTAAGTACTTTTCATGTAAATAAGCGTACTGTCATTTATAAAGGCGGGATATTCCCGGTTGGCGATGAAATGCTGGCGCCTGGCAGGTATCGCGTTAACTGACTGATTAGCTTCATCAGCTCTAAAAGCTGTTTTAAAATGATTGAGCCCAACGTTTTTGAACTCCCCAAAATCCTTACCTGAGTATCGTTTGATCGCTTTATCGAGCGGAAAGAATACACCTTTATAGGCCGCTGCGTCATGTGTAACCTTTTTCCAGAAATCATCTCCATATTTTTCACGTCCGTAAGACACCAGCATATAACCAAGCGGATACCAGTCTGGCGTATAATCAATGTATGATCCATTACGCAGTTTCATATAACTATAATCCCTGCCGTCGAGCCATAAGGCGCGAAAGCCATTAAAAAACCAGGGTAGCCTTCCCCTGCCCTGTTCGCTTACATGGGTTTCATTAAAAACGGCATCCCCTTCAAAAAACCAGTTGGGTATGGCCACATCGTTGCCCAACGCCTGCCCCCCCTCGCCAAAAAGCACCTTCAATATGCACGAAAACCCAACATTGAAATTGTTATACTGCTGCACATGCCTGAACTCGTGTATAGCCAGTTGCTCCGGCCATGAAAGGCTGCCGATGTCAAAACTATTCTGTTCGGGTGTTAAAAAAAACTCACTGCGGAAAGGTGCCAAACCTACATATGCATTGGCGATAGTGGTTTGGTTCTGTAATAGAATACTGATCTGTCGCTGCTTAAAGCCGATGGTTGGCTGAATGGCCCTGTTCATTTGTTGTATGATATTGGCAACCCTCAAACCCGCTGAATCAAGCCCTGAAGGGAATATAATCTTTGCGGCCGGCATGTTGATCTGTTTCCACTTGATAGAAGGTGGGTTACCTCCAAATTGTTGGGCAAGGCAAACATTTGCAGTAGCAGTTAAAAGTAACAGCGCACGTAGCAGTGGTAAGCAGAATTTCATTGCTGTGAAAGTAAATACAATAAAAAACATTCCGAAATGTAAAATCTGAATTCCGAAATTCCTACAAAAACATTCTTATGACACACCATCCTGTAAAACTTCCTACATTTGCCGATTGTTACAATAAGTCATGGCTAAAGTTTCTATCAACCTGGCAACAGGCTCTATACAGAAAGAAGAAGTAATAGTCGGGATTGATCTTGGTACCACCAATTCACTGGTGGCTTTTATCAATCCTGATAAAAATCCGCAGGTTATTAACGATACCGGCAAGGGCGTTTTAGTGCCTTCCATAGTTCATTTTGGCCCCGCCGGGGAAATTACTGTAGGTAATGAGGCAAAGGAATTCCTGGTAACTGATCCCCAAAACACTGTTTTTTCAGTAAAAAGATTGCTTGGCAGATCTTACAAAGACATTGAAAATTATAAAGACTTTTTCTCCTATAAAGTTATTGACGATGACAGCGAAAGTCTTGTAAAAATAAAGGTTGGCGATAAGTTTTATACCCCAATTGAGCTTTCCGGCTTAATTTTAAAAGAACTTAAAGCACGTGCCGAGCATGCGTTAAAAACCCCGGTTAACCGCGCAGTGATTACCGTTCCGGCGTATTTTAATGATTCGCAACGCCAGGCTACGCGTGATGCCGGCAAACTGGCCGGATTGGATGTTTTACGCATTGTAAATGAGCCCACTGCGGCCAGCCTTGCGTATGGTATTGGTTTAAATCCTGAAGAAACAAAAACTATTGCAGTTTATGACCTGGGTGGTGGCACGTTTGATGTGTCTATCCTGCAAATTCAAAATGGCATATTTGAAGTTTTAGCTACCAATGGAAATACTTTTTTAGGGGGCGATGACTTTGACAGCGCTATTGTTGACTACTGGATTGAAAAAAATCAGCTCAACAAATCTGAATTGCTTGCCGATCATAAACTGGCACAGCGGTTACGCCTCAAGGCAGAAGAAGCTAAAAAAGCGTTTGCTTATCAAAGCATGGTGAACGAAAAGATTGATGATATTTGGTACACCATCGACCGCAATACATTTGAACAATTGATATTGCCTAAAGTACAGGAAACCATTACCTGCTGCCAGAACGCCCTGAAAGACGCCAAACTGGACATCAGCCAGATTGATGAAGTGATAATGGTAGGCGGTTCAACCCGTACGTCACTGGTGAAAAAGATGGTAGCTGAGTTTTTTGGTCGCCCGGTGCATAACGAGGTTAATCCGGATGAAGTTGTAGCCCTTGGCGCTGCCATACAGGCCGATATCCTGGCAGGCAACCGGAAGGATATTTTATTGCTTGATGTTACCCCGCTTTCGCTTGGCATTGAAACCATGGGCGGCTTAATGGATGTGATCATCCCACGTAACTCCAAAGTACCCACAAAGGCCGGGCGTCAATATACTACGTCCATCGACGGACAGGTGAACATGAAAATTGCCATTTACCAGGGTGAACGCGACCTGATCAAAGAAAACCGTAAACTGGCTGAATTTGATCTTAAGGGAATACCTTCTATGCCTGCAGGCTTCCCCAAAGTGGATATAAACTTTTTGCTGAATGCCGATGGCATATTAAAGATCCAGGCGGTTGAGTTGCGCTCGGGTGTTAAACAGGAGGTTGAAGTTAAACCTACCTATGGTATCACTGATGACCAGGTGGAGCAAATGCTGATGGACAGCATTACGCATGCAAAAGACGATGTAAGTCAGCGGATGCTGATAGAAGCACGCACTGAAGGCGAACAAATGGTTTATACAGTTGAACGCTTTTTACAAAAGAACAGCGAATTTATTTCAATAGCCGAGATCAGTGAAACTGCAGGCTACATCCAAAGGCTAAAGGAGGCATTAACCAGCGGAAACAAGGACCTGATCCATAAAGAAATAGACACGTTAAATGAATTTACCCGCCCTTTTGCCGAGCGCTTAATGGACCAAGCCATCAACCACGCGATGAAGGGTAAAAGTATTGAATAATAGAATAGAGTTACGAACTTTTTGAAACTTCGTAACTCTATATAAGCATATTAAAATCCCTGTTTTGAAAAACATCAAATCCGTTTCCATCTTAATAGCCGCGGTTGTTTTTATAAATTATAACTGCGCGTCTGCAAAAGAAATCAGTTACCTGAAATTTAAAGATACCTCTGTAAAGACATTAGACACAGCTCGGTATGATTCTTTAATGCTGAAGCTTGCTAATAAGGACAAGACGGGTAAATGGCCTGTAAAAAAAGCTCCGCTCCCTTTGCCCGGAGCCATATTACCGTTTTACCGGGTCGTTGCCTATTACGGTAACATGTATTCAAAAAACATGGGCGTACTGGGACAATATCCGCCTAAAATTATGCTTACCAAGTTAAAAGACCAGGTAAAAGTTTGGGAACAGGCAGATCCGAATACACCGGTAAAACCTGCGCTTCATTACATTTGCGTTACCGCGCAGGCATATGCGGGCAGCAATGGCTTACATAACCTGCGTATGCCATTTAAACAGATCGATAGTGTATTGCATATGGCGGAATCTATAAACGCGCTGGTTTTTTTAGACCTGCAAGTTGGATTCAGTACCGTTGAAAAAGAGATTCCGCTGTTGGAAAAATACCTGCGGATGCCGAATGTCCACCTGGGCATTGATCCGGAATTCTCTATGAAGGAAGGAAGTATCCCGGGAAAAAGGATAGGCACTTTTGATGCAGAGGATATTAACTATGTTACCCGGTACCTTTCATCTTTAGTTAAAAAATATAATTTGCCGCCTAAAATCTTTATTGTGCACCGTTTCACTAAACGAATGGTTACCAATTACCAAAATATCAAATTACATCCCGAAATTCAATTTGTGATGGATATGGACGGCTGGGGTGGCCCTGATTTGAAAAAAGGCACCTACAAGTATTTTATAGCCGGCGAACCGGTACAGTTTACAGGCTTTAAATTATTTTATAAAAACGATATAAAAAACGAGCCGCATCGGATGCTTTCCCCGCAGGAAGTGTTACAACTTAAGCCTGCTCCTGTTTATATACAATATCAGTAGAAAGCTTAAAGCCAAAAGACCAAAGCTTAAAGTCGTCTTTCCGCTTTGGTCTTTTAGCTTTAGCTCAATTTTACAGCTTATCTATTGCATCCTGCTCCTTTAGGGCTGCAATGTTGTTACTGTTACTAAAATTGTCAGTTTGGCTGGCAAAATCCTCTAAAATACTTGCGATGGTATCCAGGTTATCTGCTACGCGCTGGTGCATATCGGGCAGGTCTTTTTCAAGGCGCTTGTCTCCCAGTTCTATATTGTCAACTTCAATTTTAGCCAGTTTTTGAATGATGGCCTGTTGACTATTTTTTAAATCTTCCAATTCATGGACAATTTTTTCCATCAACCCGAATTTCTTCAACTTATCCATAGTATTAGTGTTTGGTTTATCCTGTTACAACATTACTTAAGATAAAATGTTTCGAAATTTGGATTTGTAATTTATAACTAATAATTTAGTTATATGAAATCCAATTTACTCCTCTTGGTTTTAACATGTCTAACAACGTCTCTATCTGCCCAGCAACGCAACAAGACGGACGATGCACTTTTGCTTGAATATTACCAAACACAGCACTTTGCAGAGGCTGCCGACTATTTGAAGAAAACATATCCAGAGCCGATTGCCGATATAAAAACACTATCCAGCCTTGCTTACGCATCGCAAATGGCAGGCAGGTTGCCTGATGCTGAGGCCTATTACCAGCGGATCTATGCAGCAGATACCACCAACACAGCCATATTATTCAATCTTGGCAGCATCAATGCACGCAGGGGTGACAATTTGAAAGCGATAACCTATTATAAAAAGATCCTGCTCCGGGACAGCACTAATTTTAGCGTTTATAAACAAATGGCGGTTCTGTCGCAAAATATGGGAAACATAATAGCCGCTATTAACTATCTTCAAAAGGCAAATAAAATTAACGTTGCTGAGCCGGATGTCGCTTACGACCTTGTCAACTATTATATAACGTTAAAACTATTTGCTAAAGCAGATACCGTAGTAACCACCGCTTTGCAAGCTGATACTTCCAATTTATTGTTGCTGTATGGAAAAGCGCAGGTAGTTTATCATTTAAAAAAGTACCCGGAAACGGTTACCTTATGTAATAAGCTGATACAGGCCGGCAATCAGACAAACTTAATTATCAGCATGCTTGGCACTTCTTTTTTTAACCTGAGGAATTATAACAATTGTATTACCACCTTTAAGTTGTTGGAAGATAGTAAAACAGCCAGCGAAACCTCCTATTATTATACAGCTATGAGCTATAAGGCATTAGGTAACCAAGCTACCGCCGTCTGCTATCTTGATAAAGCTATAAAGGAAGCGGTGTCACCAAATGTTGGTTCCTACTACAGTGAAACAGGTGATTCTTATGATCACATGCATCAGTTAAAAAATGCAGTAAAGGCCTTTCAAAAAAGCTTGTTATATTGTATTATACCTTTAACGTACTACGAGCTTGCCAATATGTATGATATGGAACTGAAAAGAAAAACCTTGGCAATGCACTATTACAAGAAATATTTAAATAGTGATCCGCCGGAGAATCAAAAATCATATATTAATTACGTTAAAAGACGTATTCTGGAATTGGACCATTAATAGTATTGCCATTTGATATTAAGTTTCCTATTTTTATGAATATGGATTTATTAACAAATTATTCAGGATTTAAAGAGGATATTGAAACTGCTTTCAAAGATTTAATTAACGAATTTGATCTAACCCTGACCGAGCCTTATGTTGGTTCTTTTTTGTTAAAAGGGCCAAAATGCGATATCACGCTGTATTATGACCGTGGTGTAATTAGCTGTGCATTTAAACAAATTACAGATAAAGAGCTTGATCCCGCGTACGAGGTTTGGCCGGTTTATCGTTATCTTTATCATATTGAACAACTTGGTAAACGAGACGACAGTGCAGACTGGGGTTCCCCAAAACAACAATTAGTAGAATCTTCGAATATTATTCAAACCAAATTAAAAAATATTTTAATTGGCGATTTTAGCTGGCTAGATGGTTATCTTAAGAAAGAAAAGAGGGAAGGCCAATTAACCTTGTTCGTATTCGACCTTGATCAAAATCATCCCTTTAAAATAAAGTTCTGGAAAGGCGATCCATCTTGGAGGGCTGATGTAGAAAAATATCTGCTCGATAATAATATTGTACTTCTTGATACAAAATGGGGTGTCTAATTCGAATACAATAAAACAGGTTAAAGATTCATGTATCGCCTAATCCAATTATGACTAATCATGATCTACTGTTCATCAATTTTGCAACGTATTTGCCTATAATATCAAACTCAAGGTTTACTACAGAATCTTTTCTTACCTGCTGAAGATTAGTATGTTCAAAAGTGTAAGGGATAATAGCTACTGAAAAGCTGTTTGCTTTTGAATTTACCACGGTTAAACTTATACCGTTAACGCATATTGAGCCTTTTTCGACGGTAACATTTTGCTGTGAGGCATCATATTCAAAAGTATATTCCCAACTGCCGTCAAGCTCCTTTAATCCAGTACAGATAGCAGTTTGATCCACGTGGCCTTGTACAATGTGGCCGTCCAGGCGGGCATTCATTTGCATACAGCGCTCCAGGTTAACCAGGTCGCCGGTTTTTAAATCACCAAGACTGGTTTTGTTTAACGTTTCTTCAATGGCAGTAACGGTATGTTTACCATCCGCTAACGCGATAACAGTTAAACAAACGCCGTTATGCGCTACCGATTGATCTATCTTCAATTCAGCTGCAATAGCTGATTGTACCGTGATATGCAAATTGCCCTGCTCGTGCTGCAGATCTGTGATTTTACCTAGTGTCTCTATTATTCCTGTAAACATATACCCCTGGCCCCCTGAAGGGAGAACTGATTTACAAAGTTAACTATAATTGTACTATTTTAAATTGCCCTTCAGGGGGTGGAAGGGAAGCTTTTAAATATTTATAGCTGGTTTGGGCTGAAGCCCCCTTTTAATTGTTATTTTTTCGCCCCAATAATGGGACGGCAATGAATTTAGATATTTGATTGCTTGCATTCATTGCCGTTTGGCTTCAGCCAACGGTTAAAATTGAAGCGATTAAACGGCTTTAGCCTAAATTTATACGCTTAGTATCTTAAACGCGATTTCCCTGAGGCGGTCAGGGGTTATTTGAAATTACTGCTGACTTCCAATTTTTTATTCCGAAGGTCGATGCCGCCTTCCAATACAGATTTGAGGTTAGCGAGATAAAACGTCCATCCCAGCTGGCATTGTATATAGAGATTTTTCGTGGGATCACTTTCTTCGGGGATATTTTCCTGGGTTAATTCAATTATCGATACGCCGTTACGGCTAGACAGACTTACGCTTACAATACTGTCACCCGAGAAGCTGAATTTTAAAAAATCCGTTCCGTTTGCTTCCAGTATCTGTCCTTTTTCAAAAGTATTGTCATCATAGCCATACCAATACCATTCATAGGTATCCTCCTTCATAATAAATTCTTCGGGTTCACGCGTGCGCCGTGGTATGGTATAAAAATTAGCTTTGCGCAAAAACCACTTTTCGAGGCCTCCGGGTTTTGCCCAGGCTTCATAAAGGCTTCTTATATCCGTGTTATAATCGCCGGTCACTTTAAAGCTGGCCCATTTATTGTCTTTCATGGTGGTATGTGTTTTTTGTTATCTATTCAAACTTAACTATAATACTTTTGTCTTAAATCTTTTATATCTTAAATATGTCCAAACAAAGCGCCGGCATCTTATTGTATCGTAAAATAGATAACCAATTGCAGGTATTTCTTGTTCATCCCGGCGGGCCTTTTTTTAAAAATAAAGATATTGGCGTTTGGTCAATCCCTAAAGGTGAATTTTTGGATGACGAAGATGCATTGCTGGCTGCCAAACGCGAATTCCTTGAAGAAACTGGTCAACCTGTTGACGGTGAATTTATTCCGCTGAAACCTGTTATCCTTAAAAGCGGTAAAAAGGTAGTAGCCTGGGCAGTTGAAGGCAATATTGATCATGAAATAATCGTCAGTAATTTTTTTGAAATGGAGTGGCCGTTAAAATCAGGCAAGAAACAATCTTTCGCTGAAATCGACCGCGGAGAATGGTTTGGCGTTGAAACTGCAAAGCTAAAGATCAATCCGGCCCAGGCGGCGTTTATTGATGAAATTACTAAGTCTCCCCAACAGGGGGAGATTTAGAGGGGGTCTATTTCCTGTTCTTAACCCAATTCGAGCTTTCATTAACGGTGCTTACTGCGGCATTGTTCTTTTGCCCGCTTAATAATTGCTCCATAACAATTGCCGCTATCATAGCTTCGGCAGCGTTATCATTTTGCAAACTTCCCGGCGTAAAATATTTCTTTACAAAATGGGTATCAAAATTTCCTGAAGTAAATGCTTCGTGCTGCATCACAAATTTACCAAATCCTAAGGTAGTGGTGATACCTGTTATTTTATACTCATCAATAGCCCGTATCATGCGTTCTATGGCTTCTGCCCTGTCCTTACCATAAGTAACCAGTTTTGCAATCATTGGGTCGTAATAGATAGGTATTTCCATACCCTGTTCAAAACCATCGTCTACCCGTACACCGGGTCCTTTTGGAGTAACGTAAGTTTGCAGGGTACCTATATCAGGCAAAAAGTTATTGTCCGGATCTTCTGCATAAACCCGCAATTCTATGGCATGCCCTTTAATTTCAAGGTCTTCCTGCGTAAAGCTGATGGCCTCGCCCCTTGCAATATAGATCTGTTCCTTTACAAGGTCGATACCTGTTACCAGTTCTGTCACCGGGTGCTCCACCTGCAAACGGGTATTCATTTCTAAAAAATAAAAATTTAAGTACTCGTCCATAATAAACTCCACCGTACCGGCGCCGGTATAGTTCACAGACCGGGCAACATCAACCGCGCATTTACCCATTTGTGCACGGATCTGTGGGGTTAATACAGATGATGGCGCCTCTTCAATAACTTTTTGGTGACGACGCTGAACCGAACAATCCCGCTCAAACAAATGAAGGATATTACCATGCGTATCTCCAAGCACCTGTATCTCTATATGACGGGGAGAAGAAACATATCTTTCAATAAAAACGGATCCGTCACCGAAAGCAGAAGTAGCTTCTGATACCGCAAGGTGCATTTGTTCCTCAAAATCTGATTCCTGGTCTACTATGCGCATACCCTTACCTCCGCCCCCCGCTGCCGCCTTGATCAGGATCGGGAAACCAACTTCAACAGCGCGCAATTTGGCTTCATTAATATCGGTGATGGCCTCTTCTGTGCCAGGCACCATCGGAATATTATATTTTAATGCAGCAGCTTTGGCCGACAGCTTATTCCCCATTATTTCCATTGCCTCGGGCGAGGGGCCAATCAATATCAATCCGGCTTCTCTTACCTGCCGGGCAAAAGAGGCATTCTCGCTTAAAAAACCGTACCCCGGATGTATGGCATCAGCACCGGTTTTGACACAGGCGCCAATGATTTTTTCAGCTGACAGATATGATTTATTCGATTGCGCCTCTCCTATATGAACAGCTTCATCAGCATAACGCACATGCAGCGCATTGCGGTCGGCATCAGAATATACGGCTACCGTTTTAATACCCATTTCCCGCGCAGAACGCATAACCCTGAGTGCTATTTCGCCCCTGTTGGCAACCAAAATTTTTTGCATGGTAACAAATGTAACAGATTTAGTATTAATACCCTATCCCTATCGGATTATTGATCCTGGTAAAAAATAGAATCCGTGTAACTAAGTTCAGCGTCAATTCGTAGAAGCACAAAAAAAGCCTGTAAAGCATGGACACCTTAATCATTTTTGCCAAAATCTTATTATCACTGGCGGTAATTTTATTTTTGGGAGTATTGTTCTTTAGTTATCTGAAATATTTAAAAAGAACCTACTGGCCTAACTGGAAATTTCCTGACTACGTGAGTGTAGGTTACGCCGAGTATTTATACAAAAAATACATCAAAAGGGAAGTTAAGTAGTGTTTGGCGTGTTGTTTATCAACAACTCCAAAAACTTTAAATCCAGCCACCGGCCAAATTTATAGCCCACTTCTTTAAAATCAGCCACTTCTTTGAAACCAAAAGACCGGTGAAGGTTCAAACTTATTTCGTTATCAGCACTGATGCCGGCAATCACTGCATGCATATTCATTTCTCTGGCACGATCAATTAACGATTGCAGAAGAATTTTGCTGATACCCCTTCCCCTGTATACAGCGTCCACATAAACAGATACTTCGACTGTGTACCGGTAACAGGGCCATACCCTGAAATGACCGAAACTGCTGAATCCTGCAACTTTACCATCGGCTTCAGCTACGTATACAGGGAAATTGTTTTCCACCCTATCGTGGTACCAGGTTTTCCTCATCGCTAAAGTATGCGGTTCCTCGCTGTAAACGGCTGTTGTATTAATAATAACGTCGTTATAAATAGCCAAAATAGCTTCAAGATCGCTTTCGCTGGCATTACGTATAGTGATTATCGATTTATCAGACATGATTAATTAGACATTTCGAATGTCTTTCAATTTGATATCGCCTTATTCGGTATAAATCTAAGGGCAAAACAATTACAATACAATCATCTATTTAAAATCCTCATAAACAAAACACCCTTTATCAGTACTGATAAAGGGCGCTTGAAAATAATATTATTAATTTCCAGGAGGAGCAACAGGAGGTGGAGGCGGAGGACCGCCGGCACCCCCAGGTCCCGGACCTCTTTTCACTTCCGGAAGTTTAACTTCCGGATGCGATTCGCCACGATGGCATGAGTAACAATTAATTCCGGAGGTTTGTATCATTCCCAATGAATCTTTTTTTGCTTCGAAATATTTCTGGTTAATCTTATTCATCATTTTGAACATGTGCCGCGCCATTTCTTTTTCTGGCTTGGCGTCGCTCGCAAAATCCATTTTTTTTGCAGCTTCATCGCGTACATGACAAAAGGTGCAACGTACACCTAATGAGTGTGCCCAATTATCCATTACATTATCTAATTGCTTAGGTGTAATATTTTTTGGCAATACCTTAAGGTTTTTAAATTCCTTTTTTTCAGGAGCCATAGAAGTTAGCGCCACAATGGTTACCACGGATGATAAAGCCAGCATGGCTATAATTTTTCGGTTGATTAGCATAATGTCATGATTAAGTCATCGAATTTAAATGATTATTTTCAATGTTCCAATAGTTGGTATTAACACCCCCTGGATTACTTCCCGTTAAAATGTAACATTTTCACTACATACTTCAAAAAAAATAAATAAAATAAATTTGGATTATTACGAAATAATCGTAGATTTACGAAACAATCGTAAATAATGGAGAAATTATCTAAACAAGAGGAAGAAGCCATGCAGGCAGTATGGCAATTTGGTGCTGGTTTTATAAAAGATTTCCTGGAGTTACTCCAGGAGCCGAAGCCACCTTATACCACCCTCGCCTCAACCATTAAAAACCTGGAAAAGAAAGGCTTTTTAGCAAGTGAGAAATTAGGCAATTCTTTTCGTTACGCCCCGGCCATACCGGAAGAGGAATATAAAAAAAAGTTTATGAGTGGTTTTGTAAGCGATTATTTTCAAAACTCCTATAAAGACCTGGTTACTTTTTTCGCTAATGAAAAAAAAATCAGCGCAAACGATTTAAAAGAGATAATTAACCTTATTGAGAAACATAAATCCTGAGATCATGCCAGCTTTATTCATCTTTTTATTAAAAGTAAATGCAGCCCTGCTGATATTTTGCGCCGGATATTACCTGGTGCTCCGGCACCTTACCTTTTATACCCTTAACCGCATTTACCTTGTTTTAGCTATCGTGTTTGCTTCTGTTTACCCAGGGATCAATCTTTCGGATTTCGCGGCGCGGCACCAACAAATTGCAAAGCCCGTTCAGGAAGTAGTTTTTAAACTACAGGCACCTGCCCAAGCATTTGTTAAGCCGCTGGACCGTCCGGATTACTGGGTGTGGGTCATAATCGTATTCTGGACCGGCGTTGCATTACTAATGCTCAGACTGCTTGTACAGTTGTATTCGTTATATAAATTATACCGCAATTCAAAAGTCGCACGCATCTATGACCATGATGTTAGGGTAATCAACGGTGATACCGGACCTTTCTCCTTCTGGAAAAGCATATATGTTAATCCTTCACAGCATGAGCCTGCTGACCTCAGATCGATATTATTACACGAACAGGTACACGTAAGCGAATGGCATACACTGGATATCCTGCTGGCCGAACTGAGCACCATATTTTACTGGTTTAACCCCGGAGTATGGCTAATGAAAAAAGCCATCCGGGAGAACATTGAGTTTATTACCGACCAAAAAATATTACAAAACGGCACTGAGCCCAAACAATACCAATATAGCCTGGTAAATGTAAGCTTTGCCGCAACGCCCAGGGGAATAGTTAATCACTTTAATATATCAACCATAAAAAAAAGAATTATTATGATGAATGCTAAAAGATCTTCCAAAACCAAATTAACACGCTATGCATTCCTGGTGCCGGCTGTTATTGCTTTATTGCTCGTTTTCAGCATATCGAAAGCAGAATTGATTAAAAAAAGCAACAATGCCTTTAAAACATTAAAATCTGTCATCCACAAAAGCGGTTTAGTTACAACTAAAAATGGCAATACAGCTTCAGGAATACACGCGAATATTATCCAAAATCCCCTTTCAGTAACCACAAATAAACCTGTTTTAAATACAACAGCCAAAGCGACAAACCCTACTATTGTCGATACTATCAGAAAAGGCGGGGTAATGATCGGAACTTCAGAACACACCGATTCATTAATCTATGTAATTAATGGCGTAAAAGTAAAAAAGGCAGACTTTAAAGGGCTGGACCCGGATAAAATCTCCAGCATTGAGTTGTTGACCGGCGAACAGGCAAATAAGCTGCTTAACGAAGTTGACAGTAAACACAGCGTGTTATTTCTGACTACTGATGATTCTGAAAGCGGTAAAAAATTCAAAGAAAAAATGGATGAAGTAAGCGCTAACTCATTTCTGCTTCAAAGCAAAGTTACCGGATACAAAAATGATGCATACAAAAACAATGTAGTGGTATTGGGAAAGACGGAAACAATTAATGCAATCACGTTAAATAAAAAACAATTAGTAACGTTAAAAAAAGCACAAAGCCTTGCAGCTATTGATGCTAACCGGGTGGCTCCCCTTAATAGCGAACCATTTGTTGTTCAATATCATAACGGGCGTGATTCCGCAGAGACATACAACTTAAACATTACGAAAGAAAAGGGTATGATAGCTCCGATACCGAAATATAATACACGGATCGTTAAAAGAACAATACCGTTGACCGTTGTTTATGGTTCGCAAAATTTGAAATATGCCCCAAATAAAGTTTATGTAAATGGTTATTATACTACTCCGGAGACCAACATTAATAATATCTCAAGCAAGTTGATTATGATAGACGGCAACGAGGCTACGGAACATGATCTGAAAAAACTTTCGGCGGCTGATATTGACAGCATGAGCATAAAAATGAGCGGCGAAATGACCAAACAATATGGTGATAAAGCAAAAAATGGCGTGGTATTTATTATTACCAAAAAAGGGAAATAATTCAGGTTGATTAAGTTGACTGGTTTATAGACTTTAAAATAAAGTGAGTTAATATGAAATAGTTATTAAATGCAGCATAACTAATCAACTTTTCAACCGAATCAAAACAGTTAACTGGCTTCGGCCAGTTTTTCTTTTTCAAGGATTTCCAGCAGAGCCTTTTCAGCTAAATTCAGCTCAGCGGCTTTAATATCCTTGTCTTCGTCTAACACTTTAAGGTAGTTAAACAGGGTACCTTCTTCGTAGCTTTTAATTACCGTTGGATGTACATAATACTTTTTACAAACCGTGCGGGTGTTGCCCAAATTTATAGCTACTTCATTCAGCACGCTTATTATCTTTCTGCGGCATTCGGTTACAGTTTCAAACTCGCCAGCCTCTTTAAAAGCATACAAGGCGCTCACGCTGCCGGCCCATGTCCTAAAATCTTTTGCAGTAAAATCTTCGCCGGTAATTTCCTTTAAATAATGGTTTACATCACCCGAACCGATAGAACATCTGCTGCCATCGGCGTTATAATATTGAAAAAGCTCTTTTCCCGGGATGTCCCTGCATTGTTTTACCAGTTTGGCCAGCCTGCGGCTTTGCAATGAAATTTTATGAAAAACACCTTTCTTGCCTTTAAATTCAAACCTTAGGCTACTGCCATCTATCTTTACATGCCTGTCCTGCAAGGTGGTAAGCCCAAATGAGCCGTATAGTTTCTTGTATGATTCATTTCCTACCCTTATACAGGTTAGCTCCATTAGCCTGACTACCAGGGCAACTACTTTTTCGTGATCCAGTTTGTGTCGTAAAAGATCCTTATCTACCTGCTGGCGTATGGCGGGCAAATGCGTCGCAAAAGTTTGTAAGCGATGGTATTTTGCTTGATTGCGGATCTTGTTCCAGTCAGCATGGTAACGGTATTGCTTTCTTCCAGCTACATCTGTACCGGTAAATTGCAGATGGCCATTCTCGTGTGGAGATATCCATACTTTTGTATAGGCTGGCGGAATAACCAGCTTATTAAATCTGGTTATCAGAGTTTTGTCCTTTACCAGGCTGCCCTGCGGATCATAATAGCTCCATCCCCTATCTGATTTTTTACGGGTATAGCCGGGCGTCGAATCAGAGACATATCTTAAACCAACAGCTTTCGCCGTGATTTTTGGATCGCGCCCAATTTTTTCGAGTTTTTTGATCAATAGATTCATCCACTTTTATAACATTGTAACCAGCTTTAAAGTTTTCTCATTTAACAAATAACCTACAACCGAGGCTAAGAGTACACAATTCACGCCGGTTCTTTACCCAATTTTGACCCTTCATTGACTATTGTTTAAGACCAAAGGCTCAACTTTACATCACATTTAACAAAAACTTATGAAATACAATTTTTTAGGCAATACCGGCCTGGTGGTATCGGAACTATGTTTTGGAGCCATGACATTTGGTGGAAAAGGTTACTGGGAGGCGATTGGCAAAGTGCAGCAACAGGAAGTTAATGACTTGATGAAAGTAGTGGTAGACTCAGGCATTAATTTTTTGGATACAGCTAACGTTTATTCTTTCGGCGAATCTGAAAAGCTGCTGGGACAATCAATAAAGGACCTGGGGCTTAACCGTCACGATCTTGTTATAGCTACAAAAGTTCGTGGCCGCATGGGCGAAGGAGTAAATAATGTGGGCCTTTCCCGATATCATATTTTTCAGTCGGTTGATGAAAGCCTGCAACGTTTGCAGTTGGATCATATAGACATTTTATATGTGCACGGGGTTGATCCTAAAACACCGGTTGAGGAAATTGTCCGTTCACTTAATGATATTGTACTTACCGGAAAGGTGCGTTATGTCGCCATTTGTAACTGGCCTGCGTGGATGGTGATGAAGGCAATCGGCATAGCTGAAAAAAATGGATGGCATAAATTTGTCGGCCTTCAATATTTTTATTCCCTATCGGGACGTGATATCGAAAGGGAAATTTTACCTCTTGCCGCCGATCAAAACCTTGCGGTGATGCCATGGAGCCCGCTGGCCGGTGGTTTCCTTTCAGGAAAATTCACACGCGACAACGAAAAGGCCGGAAATTCCCGCAGAGATACATTTGACTTCCCGCCGATCAATAAGGAAAAAGCTTATGATATCATAGATGTAATTGCCGAAATCGGTAAACAGCATAATGTTTCGGTGGCAGAAATCGCTTTGGCCTGGGTTCGCCAGCAAAAAGACATAACCAGCACTATAATAGGCGCAAAAAATATTGATCAGTTACATGCAAATATTAAATCAACCGAGGTTCAGTTATTGACAGACGACCTGAAAAAGATAGATGAGATAAGTGCATTGCCAAGGGAATATCCGGGCTGGATGGTTGAAAGACAATCAGCAGACAGGGAGATTAATAAATAAGTCTGAAGTCAGAAAAGTCCGGAAGACCGAAAGACAACCTTTCTTCACTTCGGACTTTCCTGACTTACGAGCTTTCGGACTTGTTGTATTAAAGACTTTTTAATACTTTCACTACATGTTCCACATGTTCCGCATGCACATCCAGGTGCAAAACAAAACGGATGCGGTGTTTATCGGTAGCTGATGCTTTTATACCATGAGCAGCAAGTTTGTCTAACATTAAAGCGGCAGGCTCAACGGTATCAAATAAAATCAAATTGGTCTCGACAGGCAAAACGCTTGCCACTGACGGGCATTTAGTCAATGCCTCTTCCAGTATATGGGCATGTGCATGGTCTGTGCTTAAACGGTCAACATGATGATCCAATGCATAAATACCGGCAGCTGCCAAAAAACCCGCCTGGCGCCAACCGCCTCCTAATACCTTACGTATGCGACGTGCATATTTTATAGTTTGTTTATCTGCCAGAAAAACGGAGCCGACCGGTGCACCCAGGCCTTTGGAAAGGCAAACCGAGATGCCGTCGAAATATTTTCCATAATCCTCCGCCTTGTCGCCGGTTTTAATCAGCGCATTAAAAACTCGTGCGCCATCCAGGTGTAGCTTCAGGCCTTTAGCCTTACACAAAGCGGCGATAGGTTTAATCTGGTCGATGGTATAACAGCTGCCACCGCCCT
>JAQNCM010000220.1 GCA_029237615.1 Mucilaginibacter sp. | reverse complement strand
GCGCTGATCAAATACAGGGTATTTGTTGAAATTGAATACTTCATTGCCTTAGTTGAATATCCATTACCCCAATTACAAAGCTTTGATAAAAATGTATCAGAAAAGTTACGGGATATTTACAGGAATTTTAATGAAGAAGATGCCGGCAGTATTAAAGTGATAGAGAAAACAACCAATCACGATGTAAAGGCTGTTGAATATTTTATCAAAAAGGAATTTGATAAACTTAACCTGGAGCAATATAAGGAGTTTATACATTTTGGTTTAACCTCACAGGATATCAACAACACAGCGATACCTTACACTTTTAAACTTGCCTTAACTGATACATACTATCCGGCTATAAACGAATTGGTTGGTATTCTTAAAAAATACGCGGGCGACTGGAATAAAGTACCTATGCTGGCGCATACTCATGGGCAGCCTGCTTCGCCGAGCCGTTTGGGTAAAGAGATCCAGGTATTTGTGGAACGTTTGGAAAACCAGCTGAATTTATTGAAACCTATACCCTATTCGGCTAAATTTGGTGGTGCTACCGGTAATTTTAATGCGCACAACATTGCCTATGCACATATTGACTGGAAAGCGTTTGGCAATCATTTTGTGAACGATATTTTAGGTTTAAGCCGGTCGCAGTTTACTACGCAGATTGAGCATTACGATAATTTTGCAGCACAATGTGATGCTTTAAAAAGGATAAACAATATCCTGATTGACCTTGACAGGGATATGTGGGCCTATATTTCCATGAACTATTTTAAGCAGCATATAAAAGCCGGTGAAATAGGCTCGTCAGCGATGCCGCATAAAGTAAACCCGATTGATTTCGAAAATTCGGAAGGCAACCTGGGTATTGCCAATGCGCTGTTTGAACATTTCGCTGCAAAGTTGCCAATTTCCAGGTTACAGCGCGATCTTACAGACTCAACTGTATTACGTAATATAGGTGTACCGGTTGCGCACACGCTGATCGCTATTAAGTCTACCATAAAAGGGCTTAATAAACTTTTACTCAATACAGAGGCCATTAATATTCACCTTGAAGCCAATTGGGCGGTAGTTGCCGAAGCCATCCAAACCATATTGCGCCGCGAAGGTTACCCAAATCCCTATGAAGCATTAAAAGAGCTTACCAGAACCAATCAACAGGTAAACGCCCAAACGATTGCTGCTTTTGTTGATAGCCTGGAAGTGAGTGATATAGTTAAAGAGGAAATTAAAAAGATCACTCCGTCAAATTATACAGGAATTTGATAGCTGTGTATTTCAGATGTGGAAATGTGCAGATATGCAGATGAAAGCCGATTGGAAATGTTTGATACAACAAAAAAATTAGAAGCATCTGCACATCCCCACACAGTCATACATGGGTCATAACAATTTTATAGTGTCATATAAATCAAAATCCTGCTTAAATTTGTTAGTTAAGTAATAAACAGATAAGATGAACATCAACGTATATACAGAATCAACCCCAAATCCGGCAACTATGAAGTTCATTGTGAACAAGTTGCTGATAAATGGCAGCACCGACTTCGCTACTAAGGAAAGTGCCGAAAAGTCGCCTTTTGCTAAGGAACTGTACAAGTTTTCGTTTGTTAATGGTGTTTTCTTTGCCAGTAACTTTGTTACGGTTACCAAGTTTGAAGAAGATAGCTGGGAAGATATACTACCTATATTAAAAGAGTTTGTAAAAGGTGCTGTTGAAGCTGAATTAAAAGTTCAGGATGAAGAACAGGAACTGTCTGACGGCAATTTTGAGGGCTCGGACACAGAGGTTAAAATACAGCAGATATTACACGATTATGTACGCCCTGCCGTTGAACAGGATGGCGGTGCCATTACTTATAAATCATTTGATGCAGGGGTTGTAACCGTAGAGTTACGCGGATCATGCAGTGGCTGCCCTTCCTCTACCGTTACGCTTAAAGCAGGAATTGAAAACCTGTTAAAACGTATGGTGCCCGAAGTTACGGACGTAGTATCAGAAGCGCTATAATAATTCGCAAATTTTCACGAAACAGGTCGAATAACACGAATTAATCAATCATTAATTCGTGTTATTCGACCTGTTTAATTTGTGGCAATTCGTGCTATTAAAAATATTTTTGGATTGTTTCTAATAACTCCCCTGCTATTTTTCCGTTGGTTGCTACGAGTTCGCGTGTATTAAGGCATTCTTCACCGCCTTTAAAATTTACAACTTCACCGCCTGCCTGTCTTACTATTAAAATACCCGCTGCTACATCCCAAGCGTTCAGGTTATATTCGTAAAAGCCCTCAAAACGTCCGCATGCGGTATAGGCCAGGTCAACAGCTGCTGAGCCTAATCGCCTTAAGCCGTGGCAACTTTTCATCAGTTCGGTAAACAATTCGATATAGGTAGCCTGCTTTTTAAAATCATAATAAGGGAAACCGGTAGCAAGCAAACTTTTATCAAGGGATTTACAAGCGCTTACTTTTATTTCATTTCCGTTAAGATAAGCGGGTGAACCTTTCCATGCATAAAAGCACTCATCCAGGTTAACTTCATATACCACACCTATAGCAAGTTCGTCGTATTCCTGCAACGCAATACTAACGGAATAAACAGGCACACCATGGATGAAGTTAGTGGTACCATCCAAAGGATCAATGATCCAGTTATATCGCTCTCCTATCCGGTTAATTGTTTTCTCTTCGGTTATAAAGCCTGCCTCCGGCAATATTTTTTCAAGGGCAGCAACAATTATTGTTTCTGCAATTTTATCAACGTAAGATACCAGGTCGTTTAGTCCTTTGATTTCTATTTTATCCGGGGTAAAGGTTTTTCTTTGCTCCCTGATAAATGCCCCTGCTTCTTTTGCAATTTCAATAACTTTTTGGGTGAGGTGTTCCAGCTGCATGATGTCGTAATGATAAACTGAAAGAAAAAAACTTATGAACAAAATAGCTTGCAAAAAACAAGCTTAAAGCCGCCGAAGGCCGTGCTATAAGCGGATCCAACTGCATTGATTGGATAAAGAACTTTAGAACAAAAAGGTTTGCAAAATAACCTAATATAGCTACTGAGATAAATCTTAAAAATTGTTTATACGGAGGTAACTTAGATTCTGAGAAAACGAAATACCGCGTAATTAGAAAATTTGTAAGAACGCCCAAAAAAAAGGAAATCGAAAAAGAAAGCGTGTAATTACGAACAGTAAAAGAAAGTATGCTATAGGTTTTTTCAATGAGAAAATTGCGATAAAGCAAAGAGAATGTACCCATATCTACCAAAAAACCTGCACCGGCTGAAAAAACAAACCTGATCGCCTCATTTTTTAATAATTTACTACCCAGTGTTGTATTAGCCATGTTTTGCGCTCACTTTTTTATTCGTTACGGCATAAATCATAATTACACCTCCAAGTGTCATTAAAAGTGAGATCAGTTCGGCTTGTGTAAAACTAATTCCGGCGACGTAATATTTGGTATTAACGCGTATTAATTCAATAAAAAAGCGTTCGATACCGTTTAAGATCATATAAATCCCGAACATAACGCCGGGGATTTTTATCCTGTCGCGAATGCTCCACAAAAAGAAGAATAACAATATACAGATCACTGATTCGTAGAAAGAGGTTGGATAAACCGGTTGAGCAAGCACATGACAAAATTTACATGTTTCGGCCAGGTGGCCGTTTACCATCTTAATTTTGGAAAGTCTCGGAATTATATCTCCCATATCATTTACATTATATGGAAATCTGAATGCCCACATCCAGTCGGGTGCCCAGTTTAACCAGTGTGGTTTTGCCGCAAGGTTATCAATGCCCCAATCCCCGTCGCCCGACATCTGGCATCCAATGCGGCCAACTCCGTATGCAAGCATCATGCCCGGGCCGCCAATGTCCAGCATATTTAAAGGCTTAATACCATGTTTCCACGCTATGTATAATACTGCTGCACCACCGCAAATTAAACCTCCATAAAATGTAAGCCCGCTAAACCCTATCAGCATACCAACCGGATCCCTCATGAAGTCGCCCCAATTTTCGAGTGCGTTAAATATTTTTGCACCGGCAAAACCGCAAAGTGCTGCCCAAAACAGGATGCTTCCCATTAACTCGGCCGGATGAACGGTTACCGTTTGTTGTTTAGGCTCGGGTAGTTGTTGCTTTTTATTATCTGCATAAGCCCAGTACGCGAATCCGGCTGCTCCTGCTATTCCGCCAATCCAGTTTCCCCGGAGCGATAAAATGAAATCCTGCGGGTTATCTAACAGGTCGTGATAATGAAGTACCGAATCCAGTAATTTAAACCCGATAACAAATCCAAAAAGGGCATTCCCGATTAGCTCAGTACTGGTTAGTTTGGCGCCAACCGTTATTGTTTTTTGAAAGGGATGGATATATCCAAGCTTTTCTTTGCGGTTAAACTCCTGTGCAAAGGCCCAATACCCTGCTATAAATGCAATGGCCACAAAGAAACCAAATGTTTGTATCGGCAAGGGTATGTAAACGCCAGTAAGGTATTGGATAAGCGAGGATATGGTTGGGAACATCGTTAGTAATTTGGGGCCAATATAACGTTAATGGGCTAATATTTCTTCGCTTTCAGTGATTTCAACATCACCATCATTTGAAATTTTTGTTAAATAAACTGTTTTTAATTCGTTAACCAATATCGGGTCATACTTAGCTTTTACCTTAACGTAATTACGCGTAAAACCATGCATAAAGCCATCTTTAATATCGTTCTCAAACAATACTTCGTCTGTTTTATTTAGCTGAGTTTCATAAAAAGCCCTGCGTTTTTTATCAGACAAAATGTGCAGCATTTTACTGCGTTCAGCACGTATTGAGCCCGATACACTGTTTTCCATCTCAGCGGCGACGGTGTTTTCACGCTCAGAATATGTAAATACATGCAGATACGAAACGTTTAGTTCATTCAAAAAATTGTAGGTATCAATAAAATCTTCGCGTGTTTCACCGGGGAACCCGGTAATCACGTCCACGCCAATACAGCAG
>JAQNCM010000219.1 GCA_029237615.1 Mucilaginibacter sp. | reverse complement strand
AAATTACATTGTAATAATAAAAAAGCTTTCGGCCAGGGCAAACGCATTAAAATAATTCTGTCCATTGTCGCTCCAAAACCGTCTGCATAGAGGAGGCTCCTAAGGAGCCGTAAACTTTTTCGTTTTTTTCTATAAACAGGATGCTTCGCCGGAGCCAATAACCCGTTTTGTAACATTCATTTGACTCCGGCGGAGTAGCCTGTTTATAGAATAATTCAATCCCCATATTATGGCTTCCTCGGAGCTTCCTTAAACTAACTATTTAATCCAAACATTCCTTAAATTATTTAATGCGTTTGTCCTGAGCTTTCGGCTTTGGTCTTTTAGCTTTCAGTTTTTTTTACTAACATTACTTAAAATTTTGCATATGAAAAAATTTTATTACCCCATTCTATTTTTCGTATTGCTTTGCTTTTCAGGATGTGTTGACGTTGAGGAGCATTATGATTTCAAATCTGATGGATCATGCAATGTGGTTTACGGTTTTGATATGAGCAGCGCAGTTTCGGTTTTAATGAATCTTATGTCTGATTCTGTTAAAGCCACCCCGCAATTTTCTATGGTAAAGGATACCACGCTGGATTGTTATACCGTATTGCCCGACAGCACCCAACAGAAAATGACCGTGGAAGAAGCTAATATGGCAAAAAACAGTAACCTGTCTATAAAGATGGACCTTAAAAAAAATATCATGAAGGTGAGCATCAACCACCATGCTAAAAATTCGGCCGACCTTGATTATTATTTAAAGCATCTTTCAAAAATTTCGATGAATAGTCAGCTAAATTCTGTTACAAAAGATAAAGCTGTCCATGGTTTTGATGCACAGCAATTGGTTGCAGGGGAGGATTATTATTTATACGAGATTACACCCCATAAATTTTACCGCGTTATTGACAAAGTGAAATTTAACGCATTTTTAAAACGGACTAAATCCACCTTTGCAATGGCGAAGGCGATGTTAATTGATATGCCCTATAAAGTAGTATTGAACTTTGCCAAACCTATTAAAAAATTAAACAACCCCAAAGCCATCTTATCAGCCGATAGAAAACGCGTCACGCTGACAACCAATATGGATGATGTTATGAAGAATCCGGCTGTTATGAATTTAAAGATTGATTTTTGACAGGCTCAGTGACAGCAAATAACATCGGAGCTAATTCTTTTAAATTCCTGACACTTTAATAAATATTGTTTGTTTGAATGGGACAAATACTTTGACTATTTTAAGTTTGCTGCTATTATATTTGCGCCGATTCTTTGGAAAAGAGTAAATCAAGCATTAAAAAAATCAATGAATACAAGAGCGATAGATTACATTACAGAAGATTTTTATGAGTCGTTGAGCTTTCAGGACGGTGAGTTACCAGACCTTGAAACAGTAAGAGAATTATTTTATGATGAAGGGTTGCTTATAAATAACAGCTTTGGCAAACCCATTAAATTTACCGCTGAGACATTTACGATGGCTCTGGAATCGCAAATTGCTGACAGTACAGTGCTGCAATTTATGCAACGCGAACTGTATTCAAAAACCGAAATATTTGGCAAAATTGCCCGGCGTGTAAGTGTTTATGAATACAGCTTTGCCGATGGTGATTCAGGAAGTCTACCGCGTGGAATCAATTATATCCAATACATACTGTTCGACGATCATTGGCGCATTACTTCGATGACCTGGAACGATGAAAATGAAAACTATCAAATTCCTCCGGAATTTGTTGATTAGTCATTAGTCAATTGCTTATTAGTAAAATTAGAAATGACTAATCAACAAATGACTATTCATACACTTCCTTATTAGCAGACGCAAGTGTGTTCTTAAGCAGGCCTATGATGGTCATTAAGCCTACGCCGCCGGGTACCGGTGTTATCCAGGAAGCCTTAGGGGCTACGTTCTCAAAATCAACATCACCGTAAAGTTTAAAGCCCGACTTTGTAATGGCTGAGGTTTCGCGGTTCATACCCACGTCTATTACAACAACGCCATCTTTTACCATTTCGGCGGTAATAAAATTCTTTTTACCAATGGCTACAATCAGTATATCGGCCTGTAGGGTAAAACTTTTGATATCAGGAGTTTTACTATGGCAGATGGTGACCGTGCAGTTGCCCGGATAGGTATTACGGGCCATTAAAATACTCATCGGCGAGCCAACAATATTACTGCGGCCTACCACCACACAATGCTTTCCTGCCGTTTCAACGCCGTACTCTTTTAGCATCAATGTAATGCCATAAGGCGTAGCCGGAATAAACGAAGGTAAATTGCGCTGCATACGGCCAAGGTTAACCGGGTGAAAACCATCTACATCTTTGCGGTGATCTATTTTTTCGGTTACCTTCTCCGGGTCAATATGTTTTGGCAGAGGGAGCTGAACTATTATCCCATCAATGTCTGCATCAGCATTCAGTTCCGCAACCTTATTCAGTAACTCTTCTTCCGTTACATCACTTTCATAACGCACTAAAGTTGATTTAAACCCTACAGCTTCACAATTTTTTATTTTGCTGGCCACATAGGTTTCACTTCCGCCGTCGTGGCCAACCAGCACAGCTACCAAATGTGGCTTACGCCCGGTTTCCGCTAAAATTTTAGCGGCAGCTACCGCTATTTCTCCTTTAAGTTTTTCTGATACGTATTTTCCGTCGAGTAATTGCATAAAATATAGATTAAAGAGTCAAGAGCCAGGAATCAAGATTCATATTTTTTGATCTTGGTTCTCGACTCTTGTCATCTTGATTCTTAACTCTTGATTCTTGTTATCTTGATTCTTTTTAGTCCAGTTTCAAAACCGCCATGAACGCCGATTGTGGTATTTCAACATTACCTACCTGGCGCATGCGTTTTTTACCTTTTTTCTGTTTTTCCAGTAATTTACGCTTACGGGATATATCACCACCATAACATTTGGCGGTAACATCCTTACGCAGGGCTTTTACCGTTTCGCGGGCTATGATCTTGGCACCGATTGATGCCTGTATAATAATTTCAAATTGTTGCCTTGGTATAAGCTCCTTAAGCTTTTCGCAGATCTTTTTACCGAAGTCATAAGAGTTTCCCCTGAAGATCAATGATGATAAAGCATCAACAGGTTCGGCATTCAGGCGGATATCCAAACGCACAAGGTCCGACTTCCGGTAGCCTATCTGGTGATAATCAAACGAGGCATAACCTTTGGAGATGGTTTTTAGTTTATCATAAAAATCAAAAACTATCTCGCCCATGGGCATTTCAAAGATCAGCTCAACCCGGTCAGAGGTTAGATAAGATTGATTTTTGATAAAGCCACGTTTTTGGATACATAATGACATTATCGAACCTACATAGTCAGACTTTGTAATTATCGTAGCTTTTATGTAAGGTTCCTCTACATAGTCAATCCTGCTCGGGTCAGGAAGATCTGATGGGTTATTTACTATTATAGGCTCGCCTTTTGTAGTATAAGCCACATAGGATACGTTGGGAACAGTTGTGATTACAGTCATATCAAACTCGCGCTCCAGGCGCTCCTGGATGATCTCCATGTGCAGCATTCCCAGGAACCCGCAACGGAAACCGAAGCCCAGTGCCGCTGACGACTCCGGTTCAAAAACCAGCGATGCATCATTTAATTGCAGTTTGGCCATTGATTCGCGCAGTTCCTCAAAGTCATCAGTATCAACAGGGTAGATACCCGCAAATACCATTGGCTTTACCTCTTCAAATCCCTGTATCCCCGTTTCACATGGGCGGTCAATCCGGGTGATGGTATCACCAACTTTAACTTCCCGTGCTTCTTTAATCCCGGAAATGATATAACCTACATCTCCCGTTTTAATAACATCTTTTGGTAATTGCTTTAATTTTAATGTGCCAACTTCCTCGGCGATATATTGCTTTTCGGTAGCAAAGAATTTTACTTTATCCCCTTTTCGGATCTCACCGTTTACTACTTTAAAGTAGGCAACAATACCCCTGAAGGAGTTATAAACAGAGTCAAATATCAAAGCCTGTAGAGGTGCTTCCGGGTCACCGACAGGAGGGGGGACGCGTTCAACAATGGCCCGTAAAATGTCATGAACACCCATGCCCGTTTTGCCGGATGCCGCTAATATTTCTTCGCGTTTGCAGCCTATTAGCTCAACTATCTGGTCTTTAACCTCCTCGGGCATTGCGCCCGGAAGATCCATTTTATTAAGTACCGGTATAATTTCAAGGTCGTTTTCTAACGCCAGGTAAAGGTTAGAGATTGTTTGCGCCTGTATGCCCTGGGCCGCATCAACAATAAGCAACGCGCCTTCGCAGGCAGCTATAGAGCGCGAAACCTCATAGGAGAAATCCACGTGCCCCGGCGTATCAATCAGGTTCAGGATGTATTTCTGACCGTCCAGCTCATAATCCATTTGTATGGCATGGCTTTTTATAGTGATACCGCGTTCACGCTCCAAATCCATGTCATCTAGTAACTGGGCCTGTGATTCCCGCTGGGTAATGGTGTGGGTATATTCCAATAACCTGTCGGCAAGTGTGCTTTTGCCGTGGTCAATATGTGCTATAATGCAAAAATTACGAATGTGCTCCATTGATGCGCAAAAATAGGGATTTAAGCTGATAATTTTAAAGGGA
>JAQNCM010000218.1 GCA_029237615.1 Mucilaginibacter sp. | reverse complement strand
TTTCATGGTGCCACTGTTGAACTGTACCAGCGGACTTAAAAAGTATAACACGATCCCTATTAGCAATTGTGTATGTGCGGAAATTAATGCGAATAAATTGATACGGCGATTAACCGCTGTATACGGTTTGTTACCAGACATACCTAATACTGACTGAATGATTGCCAGCAGTACAAATAAAAACACCACGTACCTGAACCCGGAATGAAGACCTCTAAAAATTTCGTATGCGCTCATAGCTGAAAAGATTTCCCGAATATACAATTTTAGTATTAAGTGAATATGCGATGCACCAGCTAAATATAAAATAGCGCGCTTTCAACGTTGACCACGATAATCTTAAACGGCTGAAAGAGAATAATTTTGCTGGAGAATAATTGCAAAGTTTAGCCGCGGTGCAAACTCAGGTTAACGGACTTAACTAACCGTTTCACTTACCGGATAGATCCTTTTATCATCAGCAGACGGCTCGTGTTTGAATTTGCTTTTAACAAATGAGGACACTTTATCCCAGATGCCGGTAATGGAATCTTCGGTAATAAAACGCGAAGCTTTTTGTGAAGCCAGGCCTACAATAGTTTTTATTATAAAGTTAGAATGCCTGAAAAGGGTTTTATTGAGGGTAAAAGGCAATACGAAACGGGATATTAAGCTCAAAAGATCCTGTTCTAAAAAATTGCTTTTTGTGCCCCCTGCATCACCCGGTTTGGAAAACAATGATTTGATAGTTGAAAAAATTACCAAAGGATTTTTAAAACGCGCTTTAAGAGCAATACTTTGTTCCAGCTCCAATTCTTTAAGCCTGGATATTTCGCCTCTTAAATCACTTAGGTTTCTTACAGGTAGTTCCATTGGTTAGTTTTTAAATATCTTTTGGATAAACACATTGACAATCGGCTTCTCGAGGCTTTTCTTATTGGCTTTAATAGCTAAAGCAATTATCAAATATAAAACGGCGACAATTCCAAATCCTATCCAGGTGGCATTAAATAAAGTACCCAAGTAAAATGCCAGGGTAAAGCTGGCAAACAGGAAAGCCAGTACCATACTCATAATAGTAACAACATCGGCAATAATGCTTGCTGCAAATGTGGAGCCCCCTTCAATGGCCTGGTATTTTGCAAGTTTAATACGGGTCTCAGCATATTCCTTCAGCTGATCAATAATAGGCGGTGAAGTTTCGTTTTTGGCTTCCATATATTTTTTTTAAAACCCGGGTAAGATAAAAATCACTTACCCGGATATATTTTAAATTCAGGCGTGTTCCAGGTCGTCCTGGTATTCCTCTTCAGCGCCGTTTATTTTAGTTTTAATATTATCTACTACTTTATCTTTTAAATTGATCAGGTTGTCAATTTCTGCAGCGGCTGTTTCCTTAATAGATTCGCCAAGGTTCTTTAATGATTCGGCAAGCTTATCGCGGGTTTCGGTCCCCTTTTCTGGTGCAAATAAAACACCCAACGCTGCTCCTGCCGCCAGCCCTACCAGCAAAGCGACAAATACTTTTGAGTTATCGTTCATATACCTATAAATTTTAAAGTTGAATAATTGTTTTGATTTTGATTAAATACTTTGCCAATTGTTACCGTTCAGGTTGTTTCTGCTTATCGCTTTATTCTGTGAAATTCTTTAATTGTTGTTGCGCAAAAATACAAAATATCTGCCAGTTCAGCCTTCCGGTCCGGTTCTTATCCGCTCCAGCCTGTCGGCAGCCATCCTGTTTGTCTCATATATCTCCAATAATAATAAAAAGTACGAAAGCAGCAACGGACCAAAAACCAATCCTAGTATACCAAAAATAGGAACGCCTATAAAAACACCGATAATTGATATAATTGGATGCGTGTTGGCTACGCGTTTGTTAATTATCATTCTTAAAAAGCTATCAATATTGCCTATAAATAATAAGCCGTAAGCCAGTAATAGAATACCTTTTAAAGTATGTCCTTCGGCCATAAGGATAATACTTGCTGGTATTGTTAACGTAGGTGCGCCTACAACCGGTAAAAATGATATAAAAGCTCCTATTACTCCCCAAAAAATTGGATCAGGTAAGCCAAAGATCCAAAATCCATTTGCCAGTAATGTTCCCTGTGCTAAAGCAATTATGCCTTGTCCTAATACGTTTGAATAGGTAGAATTGCGCAGTGCAACCGCAAACCTTAGCGCATGCTGCTCGCGGAACGGCGCATATTTTAACAATGCAGCTTCAAACTCATTGATCTGTACAAACATAAAGTACAACAAAAAGTACATTACCAGTAAGGTGATCAGTACATTGGCAGCACTTCCTAAAATAGAAGGGAAAAGATCAGTAGCGTAAGCACCTAACTTTTGCAGCGTATTTTCGGCTATGTGAGGCTGGTTAAAATTGTAACCTGCATAGTCATCAATTTTTGATACCCAGCGCTGAAGATCAAATGTATTACGGTTGATCCCCGAGATCTTGTTGACCACCATTATGCTTAATGACATTAACGGGATCACGATCACAATAAGAGAAGTTAAAATGATCAGCATCGCTACCAGCGATTTGTTCCACCGTTTATTTTCGGCAAAATGCAAATAAACAGGCCTGAAGATGGTAAAAAGGACGATTGCGCCGAGAATTGAATTGAATAAACCGCTTAATGCAAACAAAAGGAAACAGCCTAATATTACGATACCTGCCAGTATAATGTTATTGCGCTGTTTGTAGTTAAAAATTGACATTAAGGTTTAAATTACGTTACTATTTAAACGCAAAATCCGCAAAAAGTTTTCGGGCGCTATAAATTAAATTTATAACAGCAACGGTATTAAAAGGGATGGCTATTCAGCCGCTTTAAGCAGGGCATTTATGTTTGCAGTGCTCATAGAAATGGAATCAAGGTAAAATATACAATCCTCGGTAGCCGAAGGTATTTCGTACCGCAATTGCTCCAATGCTAAAAAAATATTTGAAAGCTGGTTATTAATATCATGCTTCAAATTGCTCAAACCCTCCTTTTCGATCCTTTTTGAGGACGATGCACCATTTATTGTATACGATCTCATACTATTTCACATTAATAGCTTTCATTTTGTTATATAGCGTTTTCCGGTCGATGTTTAATATTTCGGCCGCTTTTGTTTTATTAAAATTAACCTCCCTCAATACCTTTAAGATGGTATCGTATTCCGCTTCGAGCGCGGCATTTTTAAGATCATGCCTGCTTTCCTTTATTTCAGGGATATCCGTATGGCCTGAGTAATCAAACACCGGAATCTTGAAATTAGAAATTTCAAGCGGCAGCGTCTTCATCGTGATCTCGTTGCCCTCGGTCAGCAAGGTAGCCCTGCGTACAACGTTCTTCATTTCGCGAACGTTACCCTGCCAACGGTAATTCATAAAACATTCAATTACTTCGGGCGAAAATGTAGTTACATTGCGGCTAAGCTCCTGGTTAGCGAGTTTTAAAAAATGATCGGCCAGTAACATAATATCGTTTCCGCGTTCCCGTAATGGCGGAATATAAATAATGAATTCATTAAAGCGATTATAAAGATCCTCCCTTAACCTTCCTTTTTGAATACTGTCCTGCAAGTTTTCATTCGTAGCTATAATGATACGCACATCAAGGCTGATCTCCTTGGTACTGCCTATTCTTTTAACTTTTCTTTCCTGTACAGTTCTGAGTAAAGCAGCCTGGATCTCGTACGACAAGTTTCCTACTTCATCCAAAAACAGGGTGCCACCGTTTGCCATTTCAAAATGGCCTATCTTGGTATATAAGGCGCCGGTAAAAGAGCCTTTTTCGTGCCCAAAAAATTCACTGGCTGCAAGCTCTTTTGTAAGCGACCCGCAGTCCATCGCTACAAACGGCTGGTTATACCGCGGACTGTTAAGGTGTATGCTTTTAGCGACCGACTCCTTGCCGGTACCACTTTCGCCCATTATAATCACACTGTAATTAGTTGGGGCTACCAGCTCTATTTGCCTTAAAAGTTCTTTTGATACCTTGCTGGTACCCAAAACAAATTCACCTGCAAAAGCCTGTTTTTTCGTTTCCCGGGATAATCTGTCGTTGCTTACTTTTTCTGTATCCTTATCCTCAACCAGGGCATGATGTGTTTCAATAGCCTTGGTAATGGTGTTTAATATTTCATCCGGGTATAAGGGTTTGGTGATATAATCATAGGCTCCCATCTTTATCAGTTCAACAGCCATTTTAATATCCGAATAACCGGTAATGATTATTACCCCGGTTTTAGGATATTGTGTTTTTATGTTTTTAAGCATTTCACGGCCATCGGTATCTTCCAGCCTGAAATCACATAACACAAGATTAAAACTTCCGTCTTTAAGGTACTCCATTCCCATGGTGCCAGTCGACGCGGTAGTAACGTCAAAACCATTTCGTGTTAAAAACTTGGAAAGCAATGACGCAACATTCACTTCATCATCAATGATGAGAATTTTTTTCATATCAGTTAAACCTATTACAAATTAAAGATTTTAATTGGCGTAAACCACACTAATTTGCTAATTTATAAATTTAATCCCTTGATACGTTTTTGATTAACGAAAAGTTATAAAACAACAAACGAGGCATTAGCCTCCTTTGTTGTTTTATATGCAGTAGCAGTTTTACTTAGTGTCAAAAGCGTATGCTACGCGCAAGCCAAGGAAATTAACATTGCTATTAGCAACGGTGCTTGTGAATTTGGATGAGGCTTCATACCTTACTCCCGCATCAATAAAGCTTTTGCCGCTCAATGGGAACTGAACACCTATTTGAGGTGCGTAAACAAAGGCCGCAGCATTCGTATAACCCACGGTAGATTTGTTTAATGCAAACGCTGCACCTGCTTCTCCCTGAACATAAAAGTTGCTTATAGGGAAGTATTTTAAACCGGCTTTTACAGGTAATAACTCAATGTTTGGAGCTTTGATACCTGTATTATAAGCATTGTCTTTACCAAAAATGTTGTTATAACCTGCGTTAACAGTAACAAATAGTGTTTTTGTTACAACCGGGATATCCGCTTGTACTGACCCGCCTAAATTCCAGTTATAACCATTTGATAAATTACCTGTAGGGATGCCTGCATCAGCGCCGATACTTAAAATTATACCGTTTGATGAGGTAGTAGATTTAGTAGCTGTTGTAGCTGTTTGTGCTTTTGCGCCCAATGTCAATCCGGCAAAAGCTAAAATTAAAGTTGAAATTTTTAATGTACTTTTCATGATTTTGTGTATTAAGTTATAAGTGTGTGTTTAAACACGGAACAAAGTAACAACACAAATCAAATATCTTTTTTCATCTCATTGTCACGATTATTCAATCGATTGATTAACAACAAGATAATTTTTGACCATATAAAACTAACGGTCAGGACAGTGTAATAATTGGATTATTTGCCTTTAAAGTCGGGTTTTCGCTTTTGCAGGAATGCGGAAACTCCCTCACGAAGATCGTCGGTTTGGAAACATTTGGAGAATTCTTCTATCTCCTTATCATAACCATTAACGCCATCTTTCAACCCTGCATTAATGGCTGTTATAGCAGATGCAAGGGCCAGCGGCGCACGTAATAATATCTTATTTAAAATTTCTTCGACTTTTGTTATCAGATTTTCCTGGCTTACTACATGGTTAACCAAGCCATACTGATGTGCCTCCGAAGCGGTTATCATGTCGGCTGTCATTATCATTTCCATGGCCCTTCCCTTGCCTACCAGTTGGGTTAAACGCTGTGTTCCCCCATATCCTGGTATCAGTCCTAAAGTAACTTCCGGTAGTCCCATTTTTGCAGTTTCTGCCGCAATACGGATATGACAGGCCATGGCCAACTCCAATCCTCCACCCAAAGCAAAACCGTTTATAGCAGCGATAACCGGTTTACTGCCATTTTCTATCAAATCAAAAACGGTTGCTTGTCCGTTGCGAGCCAGATCGCCGCCGCCTTCTCCGTTCAATTCAGAAAATTCAGCGATATCAGCTCCGGCGACAAAAGATTTTTGCCCGGCTCCTGTAATAATAATACCACCGACATTTGGATCATTAAAAGCCGTATCAAAAGCAGTGTGCAGCTCGGCTATGGTAGCTTTATTCAGGGCATTTAGCTTGCTTTCGCGGTTGATGATAATATATTGGATGCGGCCTTTAAGCTCGATCAGTAAATTTTGATATTCCATGATAACAGATTTAGAAATTCCGGTGTTGGTGCACCCAATCAGTTATATAGCTGACAATATCCCTGGTATGCGTACCGGGCGGAAAAAGCTCACCTACCCCAAGCCTTTTTAAGGCCTGCATGTCATCCTGGGGAATAATGCCGCCGCCGGTAACCAGCACATCGTCCATACCCTTTTCTTTTATCAGGTTAATGATCTTGGGAAAAACAGTCATGTGCGCGCCGGAGAGGATGGAAATTCCGATTGCGTCCACATCCTCCTGCAAAGCAGTATTCACTACCATTTCCGGTGTTTGCCGCAACCCGGTATAGATCACTTCCATACCTGCATCACGCAACGAGGTGGCAATAATGCGGGCTCCGCGGTCGTGCCCGTCCAGGCCAACTTTGGCAACTAAAACACGTATAGGGCGGTTGAAGGTATTGCTCATAATTTATTCAAAGCTATTATAAACTACACGAAATTTCACATTTGTTACGCATTAATTCACACTATTGCGCACATACTCTTACTTTTGCCTTTTGTTAATCACATCATGAGCGAAGAAAAGTCATTA
>JAQNCM010000599.1 GCA_029237615.1 Mucilaginibacter sp. | reverse complement strand
GCGGTCACCCCGTCGACGCCGGCCGTGAGCGAGTGCTCATTGCTGGACACCGGGGTCCCGGTCTGGGTGGTGAGTGGTTCGGTCACGATATCTCCTTCATTTTCGATACTTCGTCAATTGCAGGTCTGCAGTTGGGGCAGAGGCCCCAAAAAGTCACTTCGGCCGCCGAAACCAGGTAGCCGTTGGTGTTGCTCGGCGTGAGGCACGGGGCGGAGCCGTGCACGCAGTCAACATCCGCCACTGCGGCGCAACCCGAGCAGACGACGTGGTGATGGTTGTCGCCGATGCGGCGTTCGTAGAGCGCGGCAGAGCCGGCCGGCGCGATGCGGCGGATGAGGCCCGCCGCCGCGAGGTCGGCGAGCACGTTGTGCACGGACTGCACCGAGATCGAGGGAAGGCCTGCCTGCATGAGCTGCCAGAGCGTACCGGCGTCGGAATGCGGGTGTTCGTCGAGAGCGGCGAGGAGGGCGCGGCGCCCCGGCGTGACCTTCAGTCGCGCACCGCGCAACTGGCCCTCGATGTTCGCGATCACGTTCTCGAGTCTGCCACCAATCGTGAACGACTCAAAATTGAGAACGCATCAGCCCGAAACGATGCGCCGGGCGCCGGATTCGAACTCGTCAAGATCCCCGGTCTGCCCCTCCCTGAATGCGCGTCGGCCGATCACCCACTGATAGAACAGGAACGCGCCGAGGGCAATCGTCCCGATCGCGATCTTTATCACCCATGGCCAGGCCTGGCGCGTGACGAAACCCTCGATGACGCCCGAGACGAGAAGCGACAGGATGAGCCCGATCGCGACAGTGAAGAGGGCGCGACCCTCCTCCGCTAGGGCCTGACTGCGCGTTCGTGCGCCCGGCGCGATCCAGGACCAGAAGATCGCCATCCCTGCCGCGCCGGCCACGAAGATCGAGTAGAGCTCGAGCTGGCCGTGGGGAGCGATGTAGAGGAAGAAGATGTCCAGTCGATTGTGGGAGCCCATCAGTGCGGCCGACAGGCCAATATTCTGGGCGTTGCTGAAGAGCAGGTATGGCGCGTATACGCCGACGATCCCGAAGGCGATGCACTGAGCCGCGAGCCAGGCGTTGTTGGTCCAGACCTGGCCGGTGAACGACGACGGCGAGTGCGCCGAGTAGTAGTTCACGAAGTCCTGCTCGACGAACTGTTTGCGAAACTCCGCCGAACCGAAGGTAGCGAGCACTCCGGGAGTGTTGAGCGCCCACAGGGCATAGAGCGTGGCGACCACGCCGGTGGCGAGGGCGACGACGAGAGAAAGCCAGCGGATGCGAAACAGTGCGGCGGGCAGCTGGGCGAGGAAGAAGGTCGGCAACCGGCTGAGCACGTTGTTGCCGGCACCCGTGAAACGGAGGCGCGCCCTAGAGAGCGCCAAGGACAGCCGATCGCCCTGTATCGACTGTCCCGCCGTGGTCTTGATAGCCGAAAGCTGGCTGGCACCCGACTGGTAGTGCTCCACGAGATCGTCCGCTTCGCTGCCGGAAAACCGGCGTTTCGCGCCGAGCCGGGCAAGCTCGTCCCATTCATCGCGGTGCGCGGCAGAGTAGGCGTCGAGGTCCATCTGCTTAAATACTAGACATGGTCTCAGATTCGGTTACCCCTCCGGTCGGCGCGGTCTACGACGACGCCGAGCTGATGACCGGGGAAGCCGTCGGGCTCGACCTCCGTCCGACGAGTTTCGTGCTCAGGGCCGCCGGCGCGATCATCGATTTCTTGGTCTCGATGGGCCTATGGCTGCTCATCGTCTTCGCAATCTCGACCCCCTTCTTTTCGGCGTTGCTCGATCCGGCGAGCGGCGCGGCCATCACCATCGCGGGCCTCGTCTTCTGCATCGTCGTGATCCCGACGACCGTCGAGACTGCCACCCAGGGCAAGTCGCTCGGCCGGCTCGCGGTCGGTGCCCGCATCGTGCGCGACGACGGCGGATCGATCGGATTCCGCCACGCCCTCATCCGGGCTCTCACCGGCGTTCTCGAGATCTTCTCCACCCTTGGTGGGATCGCCGCGATGGTCGCGCTTCTCAACGGCCGTTCGAAGCGACTCGGCGACCTCCTCGCAGGCACCTACAGCCAGAACGAACGCATCTCCGGCGTGAACCTGCCGGTCTTCGGGGTCCCCGTTCCCCTCATCGAGTGCGCGAAAACCGCGGACGTCGCACGGATGCCCGATGGGCTCGCGAGACGGGTCGCCCAGTTTCTGCAGCAGGCTGCTCATCTCACCCCGGACGCCCGCCAACGACTCTCCCGGCAGCTCGCCGGCGAGGTCTCGCGTTACGTGTCACCTCTCCCGCGCGAGGACGCTGAACTCTTTCTCGCCGCCGTCACGGCCGTTCGCCGGGACAGGGAGTACCAGGCCCTGCAGCTCGAGCGCCGCCGGCTCGACTTGCTGGAGCCCGTTCTCGGCGGGCTGCCGCACGGGTTTCCCGACCGCTGACGCCGCAGGGCGCTGACGCCGTCCGCAGGCTCAGGCGGCTCGCTCAGTAGCGGTAGTGGTCGACCTTGTACGGGCCATCGACGCTGACGCCGAGGTAACCGGCCTGCTCTCGCGACAGCACCGTGAGCTTCACACCAAGGGCGTCGAGATGCAGGCGTGCGACCTTCTCATCCAGAAGTTTCGGCAGAACGTAGACCTTCTTCTCGTAGTTCTCACCGTGGGCGAAGAGCTCGATCTGGGCCAGCACCTGGTTGGAAAACGAGTTGCTCATCACGAAGGACGGGTGGCCTGTAGCGTTTCCGAGGTTCATGAGTCGTCCCTCGGAGAGCACGAGCACACTGCGGCCGGACGGCAAACGCCACTCGTGAACCTGCGGCTTGATCTCGATACGCTGCGCCCCCGGGAGCTTCTCGAGGCCGGCGATATCGATCTCGTTGTCGAAGTGGCCGACGTTGGCGACGAT
>JAQNCM010000192.1 GCA_029237615.1 Mucilaginibacter sp. | reverse complement strand
TGCGCTTCCGTATGGAACTTTCCATGCGATAATACTTTACCTCCCCACATAATCACCACGTCATTATTGTTAGCAAACCGGATATAAGGCGCCTGTATGGCGAGCTCCGAGCTGCTCACACTGTCAGGCGGCGTGCTGCGCGGGTTCTCCACTTTTACGTATTTCCATTTTCCATAAAGCGCTTCAGGCTTTATGGTTGATTTGCAGGAAACGATAAAAAAAGATAAAAAGATGGATGACAGATGAACGCAGTACTTAAGCAATTTCATTAAAGTAGTATTAATTCAATTCCCGGAACGTTTTAGAATGATTAAATTAAACCCAGTCATTTCTTACCTGTTTTTGGTATTGCAGGCCATCAAGGTTTCTTTTTAATTTGCCAAAATGCTTTCTTAAACTTTTCTTTCCAGTTTCCTTATAAAGTTGTTCAATTGCCTCCTGAACTTTCTCTTTGGTAACCGGATTTTTTATTTCGATAGCATAATCAAATATAACAAATAGATAAGGAAGTCGGATTTAGAAAATTATACAAATTCTTTTTCCCAACCCTCTTTGGCTTGCCAACCCTCAATCTGTCTAACAATATCAACCATTATGAATTAGCTGCACGGGAAAACCCCGCGGCTTTTATTGCATAATGTTTGAAGTGATTGTCAATAGCTTCCCCGATTTCATCAACAGGGATATGCTCAGATCCATAACGGTGTCCAACATCCTTCCATATTCCGAAATTATTTTTTTGGATGATGTGAAAGGTGGCATGGTTAAATACACTAAACGCATAATTTTCCGGGTTATTCCGGCTGATCTTGAATGTTTCTTCTTTAATTTTTACTTCGAATATGTCCATAGGTGTAGGTATCAGCTAAGTTAACACCCTTGTACGTAAGAAAAAAATATTTTACCACGGGTGTTTTAACGGTATTTGCACCGTTTTTTAACGGGATAATACCTTAAACGGGATTAAACGGATTCTTGTTTCCCCTAATCTAAAACTCTTTGGATCCGTTTAATCCCGGCTGACAAATTAATTATTTACCAGTTTTAATGCCCCTTCGTTATAACGCATACCAGTATTGGGATATTTGCTGAGCACATTTTGTATGTCCTGCAAATCAGCAGCAGACAGTTCAATATCAACCGAACCCGCGTTTTCGCGCAGGTATTTTGTTTTTTTGGTGCCCGGGATAGGAATTATGTCTTCGCCCTGTGCCAATGCCCAAGCTAAAGCTAATTGAGCAGGTGTACGGCTTTTCTGCGATGCCAGTTCTGCAAAAGCGCTTGCTAGGTTCTGGTTATTATCCTTAAAATCGTCACTAAAGCGGGGAAGTGTTTTGCGGAAATCATCACCGGCTAATTCATCGATCTTAACGGTGTTAGTGATGAGGCCACGCGAAAGTGGGCTGAACGGAACGAGTGAAATGCCCAATTCCCGGCAAACAGGCAATATTTCGGTTTCTACATCGCGGGTAAGCAACGAGTATTCGCTTTGCAAGGCGACTATCGGATGAACCGCATGCGCTTTGCGAATAGATGCCGCTGACGCTTCAGACAGACCGAGATAACGTACTTTGCCTTCCTTTACCAGGTTGGCCATTGCGCCAACCATATCTTCAACAGGTACGTTCGGGTCAATGCGGTGCGCATAATAAAGATCGATGGTATCGATGTTCAGCCGCTTAAGACTTTTTTCAACAGCTGTTTTCAGGTATGCTGGCGAGCCATCAAAATAACTGCCTGTCGCGCCCGGAAAAGCAGTGTTATCATCCTTTTGTCTGAAGCCAAATTTTGTTGCGATAAAAACCTTATCGCGGTTAGGTGCCAGCACCTTTGCCACCAGCTCTTCGTTTTTGCCATTGGCATAAACATCGGCAGTGTCCCAAAAGTTTATGCCTAAATCAAGCGCGAGGTTTAATGTGGCGATGGATTCTTCGTCATTAAAAGTGCCATATCCATGGTTCATGCCCATACAGCCTAATCCTATAGCTGATAATTTTTCGCTGGTTTTACCAAGTTTCCTATATTTCATAGTCGATAGTTTTGGCAAATATAAAGCAGTTTAGGCAGGCTTTTATAACCGAAAGCCTAACGCAGTTTAATCTGAAAATCATATTTTACAACGCAGGCCCCCCCGAAGACGGAGACGACAATCCGCTTATTTTTGTCATTGAGCGCAGCGCGGCAATCGCGAACCTTGCATGGCAACTCTGTATAGCATGCGATTGCATCGTTCCTCCAATGACAATATAGGTATAGATGGCGCTACTTCTTAGTAAACCAATGGGTTTGAAAGGTATTCCAGCTCACCCCATTGGTGGCGTTTGTGCTAACTCTTCAAATTTTGCGCCTATACGGACGTGCAGGCGGTAGTGCTTACCAGGGAGGCAAACAGTAAATTTTTTACAAGTTTCATTTTCACAATTCAATTTTCAGGTTTGATAACACACAAGCTTAGTTTTTTAAAGCTCCGTTATTTAGGTTTAATGATTGAAAAACATTCAAATCTTCGCAATTTTTTATGCTGACCGGCGGTATATTTCCAAACACAACTGCTCTTTCAAAACGAAGCTCGCCTGTTTTTACGTCATCAAATATAAAAGCCGGGCGCTGCTCATCGTTCAAAAATCTGAGCTCGATATTGTCCAGCTTTAATCCTTCTACATGCCTTATAAAAAAGCCATAAGCAGGCAATACGCCAAAGCTGCCCGGTTCGGGATAGCCTTTTTCCATTTCGGGTACGGCATGTTCGGCTTGTGCTGTGGTGCCGCCACCTTTAAAGTAAATTTTAACATCGTGAATATTAATGTCTTTGATGGGATGCCCGGGAATACCGCTGATGAGCACTCCCTGTCCCGGCTCTACATTGTACGCAACTATATTACTGATCATCACCCGGCGCAGCTCGCCTACCGGCACATTTTCGGGCCCGCGCATCCTTGATGCCAGCCTTAAAAATATGGGTGCATTCACAATATCCCGCATGGTGATGTTATTGATGGTTACATCTTCCAGTAAGCCACCGTCCACTGTTTCCAGTGCCAGACCGCGGCAATAATTAAATATACAATTTGATATGCTGATGTTTTTAAATCCGCCGTTTGATTCGGTTCCAAACTTGATCCGCCCGGTTGGGCTGGTTCCGTACTGGGCATTTTTTGTCCTTTTATAGGTTCCGTCTAAAAATGAACCTTCATCAAATCCACTGACTTCACAATTGGTAATGGTTACATTTTCGGTAGCCCTGGCAAAGCCAAGACCAAACGTACTTTTAAGGCAGATGCCATCGTCATATGGCGAATTCACGCTGCAATTGGAAACGTGTACATTACGGCAGCAATCAATGTCCATCCCGTCCCGGTTGGTATCAAGCTTTACATTGTCAATAGTCAAATTATCTACCCCGGTAGCTAATATTGCAAACCATCCGCCGTGTAATATGGATATATCCCGGATGTTTACATTGCGGCAAAGGTAAAGCGCGATGGCCTTATTGGCTGTTTGTTTTCCTTTTACATAATCTTTGTGCAAACCTTTCCCCCATATAGTTCCCTGGCCCAAAATGGAAATATCATGCAGGTTCTCGCCCCAGATCAAGCTGTTATGCCAATGGCTGTGGCCAGAATCCTGGTAGAGGGTATTCGCACTTGCTTCTTCGTCGTCATAGCCGTTTTCTGTAGTTACGGGTGCGGCTATTAAAGTTGCCCCCTGATCCAGGAACAAGGATATGTTGCTTTTAAGATGAATGGACCCCGACAAATAATTCCCCGCAGGTAAATATACGGTACCACCACCAGCGGCGGCTGCCGTGTCAATAGTTTTATTAATGGCTTTACTGTCCAGGGTTTTCCCATCGCCTATGGCTCCAAAATCTTTTACGTTAAAGCTGGTTACGGGTGTGGCACCGGCAAGGTTAGTTGATGCTAATATGATGATAAGCACCAGTTTTAAGGTTTGTAAAGATGTGGTCATTAATTGGTTAAAATCAAATTTAACTATAACAGTTAATATTTTACTTTTTATCCGCAACTAAAAAAACCGCTCCATATGCCGGAACCGTTAAAGTTATACCCCCTGTGGTGCTGGCAGAGTTTGCCGCTATAGAAGCATAGTTGGCAGGGCCACCTGATACGCCGCTCGGGCCAACACCATTTACATATACCTTGCGTGAAAAAGGGGCATTATCTGCGCCGCCGTTTAATGTATAATAGTAATAGTTATTGCCGGAAGCAA
>JAQNCM010000547.1 GCA_029237615.1 Mucilaginibacter sp. | reverse complement strand
TTGCGCTGCATGGCGAGCACCTTGGGCGGCCACGAGCCTTCGAGCTGGTTGAGGTCGTCGAGCAGCCGATCCGCGTATTCGGTGATCTTGAAGTACCACTGGGTGAGCTTCTTCTTCACGACCATTGCGCCGGAGCGCTCCGAGGTCCCGTCCGGGAGCACCTGTTCGTTGGCCAGGACAGTCTGGTCGACCGGATCCCAGTTGACCCAGCTCTCCTTGCGGTAGGCCAGGCCCTTCTCGTAGAGCTTGAGGAACAGCCACTGGTTCCACTTGTAATACTCGGGATCGCTCGTGTGCAGCTCGCGGTCCCAGTCGAAGGATGCCGCGTACCGCTTCATCGACTCCTTCTGCTGGTCGATGTTGGCGTAGGTCCACTCGCGCGGGTCGACCCCGCGCTTGATCGCCGCGTTTTCGGCCGGAAGGCCGAACGAATCCCAGCCGATCGGGTGCAGAACGTTGAAACCCTGCTGACGCCAATACCGCGCGATCACATCCCCGAGCGCATATGCCTCCGCGTGCCCCATGTGCAGGTCGCCCGACGGGTAAGGAAACATGTCGAGAATGTACTTGAGAGGTCGCTTGTCGTTCGGATCGTTCGTACGGAACGGCTGAAGTTCGTTCCACCGGGCAAGCCACTTCTCCTGCAACCGTGCGACATCGTACTGCGGGCCCTCGGCCTCGTTGCGGTGGTCGTGTTCCACGAAGATCTCAATTCATGACGGGATTTGACCGGATGAAGTCACGGCCAGCTACCAAGATTACCCAACCCGGCATGGGAGCCAGCGCGCCGTCGCCGTGCTTCGCTCCCGTTGCGCCCCGATTGCCGTTCATAACTCCTGCGATTCGTGCTGGGCTTGCGCGTTCCGGGCCGGTGGAAAGCCCTCTGGCGAAAATTGCAGGAGTTATGCGCAAAGCGGCACGGAGGTCACCTCCCGTGTGGGACGGAGGTCACCGTACGCCGAGCACGGCGAGCAGTGCCGACGCCTTGAGGCGTACCTCCTCGAGCTCTTCCTCCGCCACCGACAGGGCGGTGATGCCGCCGCCGGAGCCGACCGTCGCGCCCTTCGCATCCAGGACGATGCTGCGGATGACCATCGCGAGGTCGATGCGGCCGTCAAGTCCGAAATACCCGAAGGCTCCCGCATACACGCCGCGAGCACGGTTTTCGAGCCGATCGAGGATCGAGACCGCGCCGTATTTCGGTGCCCCCGTCATCGAGCCGGCCGGGAAGCACGCCGCCACGGCGTCGACCCCGCTCAACCCCTCCGCCAGTCGCCCGCGGACTGTGCTCACGAGTTGATGCACCTGCGCATAGCTCTCGATCGCCAGCAGGCTCGTCACGCTCACCGACCCGACCTCGCTGACCCGGCCGATGTCGTTACGCATGAGGTCGACGATCATGAGGTTCTCCGCGCGTTCCTTGTCGCTCGATTCGAGTTCGATGGCGAGCCTCGAATCCTCCTCAGGAGTCGAGCCGCGGCGCCGGGTTCCCTTGATCGGCCTGGATTCCACGGTGCGATCGGGAGAGACCGAGAGGAACTGCTCCGGCGACGAACTCAGCAATGCCAGCCCGTCCACGACGAAGAGCGAGCCGTGGTGGGTGGGGCTGGCCTCTCGAAGCGCGAGGTAGGTCGAGAGCGGAGCCGGACGCACATCCACCCGCACTTCGTTCGTCAGGCAGATCTGGTAGGCGTCCCCTGCCACGATCGCCGCCTGGCACTCGCGGATCATGACGAGGTACTCATCGTCGCTGTAGGCCCAGACTGCGGTGGGGGCCACCGCATTCTCCACGGTGCCCCGATCGAACTCGATCGCCGTCGCGAGTCCCTCGACCATCGAGTCTCGCCAGTCGCCGAGCTCCCCCTCCCAGTCGCTCCCGAGCGCGATCAGCCGCACGGAGCGGTCGGCGTGGTCGAAAACGATCGCCCGGTCGACGAACAGCAGGGCGGCGTCCGGATACCGCGATCCGGATCGTGGTCTCGTTCCCATCGTCTGGGCGCGCAACTCATAGCCGAGCCAGCCCGCCCACCCCAGCCGGAAGCCCTCCCCTGCCCCGCCCACCACGGGTTCGAGCTCCACCCTCAAGAAATCGAGGATCTCCCCCGGTCGCGTGTCGCCGTCGACGGTGACGGTGCCATCTTCTACGGAGGATGTGACCAGCCGAGAACCGACGGCCATGAGACTCATGCCATTTTCGGCATGCACACCGGAGTCGAGCCAGACGGCACGGTGTTCCTGCGCGAAGAGGGTAGCGAAGACGCGCGCGGGATCGATCCAACCCGCGAGGGGCGCTTCGAGAAGCCGGGGGCGCATAACCTAACTCTATGAGTGTGAGCGCGATCTATCGTTGGCACGGCGGCGGTCTCGAGCCGCTGGAGTACTGCGACATGTCCGACGTCTACGTGGCCGCCGCGGACTCATGGCTCGTCACAGACGGCGCCGTGCTCGCGCTTGATCTGCACCGCTCGCGGTTCCTGCATGCCATCGACACGCAACGTTTCCCTGAGCTTGCGCCAGAAGCATTCTGGGATGCGGCGATCACGGCGATTCCACGCTCGGGCGACTGGTTTCCCCGCGTCGAACTGCAGCTCCGGCACGGTGCCGCGCTGCTCGTCCTGCGCTTGCGAAGCGCGCCGGAACGGACCAGGTCCCTGCGTCTCGCGACCCATCGCGGCGCAGACCCTCGCTCCTCACCCATGGTGAAGGGCCCCGACACGGAAGCCCTGCTAAGGGCGCGCACGGACGCGCAGGAGCTCGGGGCCGATGAGGCCGTGATCCTGTCTCGTGATGGCTACGTCGTCGAAGGCGCCTACAGTTCGCTGCTCTGGTGGCGAGGCGCGATTCTCTGCGCCCCTGCCCTCGACCTCGACCGCGTGGACAGCGTCACCGCCCGATCGGTGATCGCTCTCGCCACGGCGCTTGGCGTTGAGGTCTACTACGAATCCGTGACTCCCGCGGAACTGAACGGCGTCGAACTCTGGGCGCTCAGCGCGCTGCACGGCGTCCGCATCGCTACCGCGTGGGTCGACGGTCCGTCCACTGCCGAGGAACCGGGTCGGCTCGGAACATGGCGAGCGAGGCTCGATCGACTGCGGAGACCCCTTACGTGAGCGGCGCTCGGTAGGCTCGACGCGTGGATCACCTGCTCACCTGGATTCTCGATGCCGTCCGCGGCATCGATCCCGCACTGCGCGTGCTTCTCACCGGCGTCGGAATGCTGTTCGAGACGTCGATACTCATCGGCCTCCTCGTCCCCGGGGACACCATCGTCATTGTGGCGTCCACGGCCATCTCCAACTGGCAGGAGTACGCGGCGCTGCTCGTCGCGGTGATCGGCGGAGCCCTCGCCGGGGAGAGCATCGGATTCGGACTCGGCCGCTTCTTCGGTCCTCGGATCAGGGTGAGCAGGCTTGGGCGAAAGCTGGGCGAGAACAATTGGGTGAGGGCTCAGGACTACCTCCACCGTCGCGGCGGCGTCGCGGTATTCATCTCCCGTTTCCTCCCCGTCCTGCACGCGCTGATTCCCCTCACCGTCGGCATGAGCAGGATGCGCTACCGCGCTTTTCTGGCATGGACCGCTCCCGCCTGCATCATCTGGGCGGTGGTCTATGTCTCCGTCGGCTGGCTCGCGGCCGGCTCGTACCGCCAGTTGTCCTCGCAGCTGCACTACGCCGGGTACATATTCGCGGCTATCATCGCCGTCTTCCTCGTGGTCGCGCTGCTCGTGAAGAGGCTCATCGAACGCGCGGAAGCGCGCCACATGGAGCGTCCGGATGCTAAGGACAGGGGCGAGACGCGGGAGCCGTAGCACCGAGCCCCGCCCCTGTTCAGTGCGGGATTACTTGACCAGGCCGACCTGCTTCAGCCAGTTCTTCGCTGCCGTGGCCGGCTCGGTCTTGGAGTCACCGGAGACCTCGCTGTTCAAGGCGAGGAGATCCTTGGTCGTCAGTTTCGCCGAGACCGCGTTGAGCACCGACTCGAGCTTGGCGCTGGTCTTCTTCTTGTAGAC
>JAQNCM010000158.1 GCA_029237615.1 Mucilaginibacter sp. | reverse complement strand
GCCTGTGCCAATGAAGTGCTGCCCCCTGCCGAAAATAAGGCAACATCGGGCTTCTGCTTTATCGCATCCTCAACAGAAACTACCTTGTACTGCTTACCCTTAAAAGTGATCTCTTTACCCACACTTTTTTCTGAAGCTACCGGAATTAATTCTGTAACGGGGAAGTTGCGTTCTTCAAGAACCTGCAACATTTTAGTGCCTACCAATCCGGTAGCACCTACTACTGCGACTTTCATTGTTTTTAATTGTTTTTTTAGCGGTAATGAAGCTTCCTTCGGAGGTTTCATTATTTTTAATTTGTTTATGAATAATTTTTTATTAGCTGCAAATATGCGAATTTTTAGGTTTTGTCTACCAATTTAGTATGTAATTAGTTGATTAGGTTAGATTGGTTGTTTGGGTTGTTTAGGTTACGGCGTTTAGTTTTAATACGTTTACCCTCCGTTAATAAGATTACAGTTTTATAAACGCCCGGAATTGCTTATATTTGTTAGTAGCCTCATCTTTATCAAAAAACAGAGACAGGAATAGTCACTTGCATTTAAAGATCTCTTCCCGAAAAGTGTGGAATATACGTTTTGTCATTGCAGCATAGCGTGGCAATCGCGAACTTTGCAGTACCGCTTTGCAGAGCCGCCCTGTATAGCATGCGATTGCTTTGTGCCTCGCAATGGCAAGGTACTGATTACTAATATTTTGTCATTGCGAGCATAGCATGGCAATCGCGAACTTTGCAGTACCGCTTTGCATTACTGCCCTGTATAGCATGCGATTGCTTCGTGCCTCGCAATGACAAGGTGGTCGCATACAATTACTTCGTTCTATTAATAATAAATAACTATAAATCAATAGCTTATCTATAAAAGTGGTAAATTTTCATCACGCCCTAAACACCATTTAGCCTTTATAATCAGCTTTTTTATCACGGCCAAAACACTATTTAGCCTATATAATCAGATTTTTTATCACGCTCTAAATGCCGTTTAGCCTTTATAATTGGATTTTTTGTCACACCCTAAATGCGTTTAGGTTGTATAAAAATCAATTAAGACAGAGGATCTGATCAATTAGGTTCATTTAGAGTCAGATTATTTCTTAACGCAACACTTAACTATCTTTTAATACTCAATTTTCTCTCAATCAACCGCTCACTTAATCAACCTCATCAGCCATAAATTTCCTCCAAATTTCTACCTTTGCCCAAAATTTGGATTGGATGAGCGAAAAGATATTAGTTATTGGCGCTAATGGACAGATAGGAACCGAACTGGTAACCGCATTAAGAGGCATACACGGAGCAGAGGCCGTAATAGCATCAGATATAAACAGCGCCGCATACGCTATCCGAAACAGCGGGCCTTATGAGTTGGCCAATGTGCTGGACAAAGACAATTTACATCATATATTTGAAAAGCACCGCCCTACCCAGGTTTATTTACTGGCCGCAATATTATCAGCCGTAGGCGAACAAAAACCTAAAGTGGCCTGGGATCTTAACATGACGGGGTTGCTGCATGTACTTGATTTTTCGGTTGAGTTTAAGGTTGACAAAGTGTTTTGGCCTAGCTCAATAGCAGTTTTCGGGCCGCATTCACCACAATACCAAACACCGCAGTATTGTGTAATGGATCCCAATACAGTATATGGTTTTAGCAAACTGGCCGGCGAACGCTGGTGCGAATATTACTTTACCAAATATGGGCTGGATGTTAGAAGCATCCGTTACCCCGGACTGGTTGGATGGAGAGCTAACCCGGGCGGCGGTACTACCGATTATGCGGTGCATATATTTCACCAGGCTTTAAAGGCAGGGACTTATGAAAGCTTTCTGTCGGCTGATACAGCATTGCCCATGATGTATATGGATGATGCCATACGCGCAACTATGACATTAATGGATGCACCCGCAGCCACATTGAGTATCCGTTCGTCTTATAACCTGTCCGGCATCAGCTTTACCCCTGCGCAATTGGCTGCAGAAATAAAGAAACATATTCCGAACTTTGAAATAAGCTATAATGATAACGATCCGCGCCAGGCAATTGCCGATAGCTGGCCAAAATCAATTAACGATAGTTATGCCCAAAAGGACTGGAACTGGCAACTGGAATATGATTTGCCAAAAATGGTGGAGGATATGCTGGTGAACCTGAAGAAGATTATTTGATAAGCTGAAAGCAAAAAGGTAAAAGCAAAAAGCCGTTTTTTAAATTTAAGTAAAACAAGTATTATATTCGCTGATTAATAAACCATGGTCTATGGGCTATCGACCATCGACTACATAAAACTATGGGAAGAGCATTCGAATTCCGTAAAGAAAGAAAACTTAAGCGCTGGTCTAAAATGGCTGTGCAATTTACCCGCCTGGGTAAAGAAATTGTGATGGCAGTAAAAGCCGGGGGCGGCGATGTAAACACCAACTCACGCCTGCGTACTGCCGTTCAAAATTCAAAGGCAGTGAACATGCCGAAAGACCGCGTTGACGCAGCTATAAAAAGAGCCATCAGCCGGGATGAAAAGGATTATGAAGAAATAGTATACGAAGGCTATGCACCTTATGGCGTAGCCATATTGGTTGAAACCGCTACGGATAACATTAATCGTACGGTGGCTAATGTTCGCAGCTATTTTACTAAATATGGAGGATCATTGGGTAAAACCGGTTCGCTTGACTTTATCTTCAGCCGCAAGTCGGTTTTTACTTTTGAGCCGGGAGACCGCGACCTGGAAGAACTGGAATTTGAACTGATAGATGCCGGGCTTGAAGACCTGTTTGTTGAAGCAGATGAGAACGGGAACGACATTGCGGTTGTACATGCAGCGTTTGAAGATTTTGGTAAAATGCAAAAAGCACTGGAAGAACTAGGTACAGAGGTAAAATCGGCCAAGCTTGAACGCGTAGCACAATCATTTCATGAAGTAACAGAAGAACAGGTAACCGATATAATGAAGCTGATAGACCGACTGGAGGAAGATGACGACGTGCAGGCGGTATATCATAATATGGCGGAATAATTTTAATTTGAAGATTTGAAAATGTGCTAATTTGAAAATGCTTTGAATAAGCAAGTATGATGAGCATTAAAGCATTTCCAAATCTTCCAATCAACACATTTTCAAATTCAATATGCCACTTTTTACATCACGCAAACAGGAAAAAAAAGTAAAGGTAACTTTTGCCAACGGCTTGCTTTTTGTTGAAAAACCTGATGGCAAGCAGCAGGCTTTCCCGCTGGAATGGTTCCCTGAATTACTGCATGCAACGGATGAAGAACGGGAAGACTGGAAACAAACCGACAAAGGGATACATTTTAACCGGCTGGATGTGGATGTTTCTTTTTAATTCGAATCGTTTCAATTTGAAGATTTGACAATTTAAAAATGCCCGGGTACCTGAGCGATCAAATCAAGTTATAATCTTCATTTTCAGATCTTCAAATTATCAAATTTTTAAATTACATCAATGAATTTCGAAGAGTTTTTTAAGAAGAAAAGAATAGACCTGGCTGCTTTAGAAAAGGCAGAGCCGGCATTATTTTCTGAATTTAAAACCCATTACGGGCAGATGGGCGAAAAAAGCTTTGATCACACCAAAAAATACTGGTTCAATAAAATTCGCCGTCAATATCAGCTTGCGCCGGAAGTTAAAACAGAAAAAGCACAAATTGCAAATCCACTGGCTGAACAAACCATAACCGAAAGTTTAACAGAAACTACTGCGCCGCCGCAACAGCCAGCCAAAGTAGGTTTTGTACCGAAGTTTAAGGCTGGCAGCATGTCCAAACCTGCTGCCAATACGGACAATAAGAAAGATGAACCGGCAAAGACACCTTCTGCTGAAAATATTCCAGCGGCAAATCCCGAAAACGTTGCGCCGACGCCTGCGTACGTGCCCCGGTTTAAGATGACGCCTAAAGCAG
>JAQNCM010000154.1 GCA_029237615.1 Mucilaginibacter sp. | reverse complement strand
TCAAATCCACGCATACGATACCCTTTCTGACATAAAATAACGGATAAATTTTGTTAAAAGTTTTAGAAAGCTGTTATTAAACAGAATTGTTATGAAAGGATGACAAACGAGCGCAAGCTGGTAAGCTGTTGCTAAAGTGTTGCTAACTTATTAAGCACCGAATCATCATACTTCGGATTTGCGCCCCTTTTACCCGCCACAAAGGCACCTATAGTGCATGCTTTTTCCAATATTTGCGGCATTGGTTGTTTTGTGAGCAGCCCGTTTATAAAGGTGGCAAGGAAGGCGTCGCCGGCACCCACCGTGTCAACAACAGTTACCAGGCAGCCGGAATGTTCATAAAATTCATAATCGTGCCAGGCTATGGCGCCATTTTCTCCCCGGGTAACGCAAATGGTTTGCGCGTGGTATTTCTTTTGAAATTCAATGATGTTTTCTTTCAGGTTATAGGTGTTGCTGCCAATTAGCAAAGCCGCTTCATCCTCATTCATTTTTATTACGTTAGCTCCGGCAGCAAGCGTTTCAATGGTGGACAAGGTATAATGTGGCGGGCGCAAATTCACATCAAATACCTTTAAGGCGGTCGTCTGGTTCAACAAGTTTAATAAAGTATCCCGCGTTGTTTCTTCACGACAGGCCAAACTGCCATAAACAATTGCCGATGCATCGATGGCGGCTTCATCAAGCAAGTCGTCTGGCTGGATGTTATCCCATGATACCGGTTCGGGTATGACATAGGTTGCCTGTCCGTCCTTGTCCAGCTGAACGGTAACCTCACAGGTAGGCAATTCATCATCATGCTGGATCAGATGGCTGTACAGTCCGCCGACCTTTAAAAAATCAACCAGGCCTTGTCCGGATGCATCCGTTCCAACACGGCTAGCAAAGGAAACAGCCGCACCCTGCTGCACCAGATGGCGTGCAACATTCATAGGGGCACCGCCCGCTACTTTTTCATCGCCAAAGGCATCCCACAAAATTTCACCGAAGCAGAGTATGTTGTTCATAGCTAAAAGCTTAAAGCAGAAAGTTCAAAGCTAAAAAAGGTTTTCGGGAAATTTCTTTAAATTGCATGATGAAGAAAACTATCCTCTCCTGTCTCCTGCTTCTAATATCTTGCTTCCTTTTAAAAGCCCAGGATAAGCAGGCAATTTTAAAGATTATGGAAACCCAGCAAAATGCCTGGAACAATGGCGACATTGATGGTTTTATGCAGGGATACTGGAAATCAGATTCGTTATTATTTGTTGGCAGCGCTGCGCCGGTGCATGGTTGGCAGGCTACCATCGAACGTTACAAAAAGAGATATCCTGATAAAGCGGCTATGGGCATACTCACTTTTACTATTTTAAAAGTTGACGTGTTGGATAAAACCAATGCCTTTATGCTGGGTGCCTGGAACTTAAAACGCGAAAAGGATGCACCCGGAGGCTATTTTACGCTCTGGTTTAAAAAGATAAAAGGGGAGTGGGTGATAGTGGTGGATCATACTTCGTGAGAGGAGAGGTAAAAGGATAAAGCCGAAAGGTTTTATAATGTAACTTATAGGCGTGATTCGGCGTCTTACCGTCATGAACCTACTTTACGTCTGCCTGTTATCAATAATTTCTATTCAATTCGCACCTGCGCAATCAATACCTCGTCTATTAAGCAATAATCCTTTAAAAAGTCATTTGGATTCTGCAGTTGATAAAGGAGCCGTCGCTTACATGAAAAATAAGGGAACGGTTGGGTTAATAATCGGTGTTTGTAAGGATGGCCGCAATTATATGTACAGCTACGGAGAGGCGGTAAAGGGAACAGGCCGCTTACCTCAAAATAATCAGCTGTTTAACCTGGGATCAGTTGCTAAGACTTTTGTGGGCACGATGCTTGCCGAAGCGGTAATTGAAAAGAGAGTTAAGCTAACAGATGATATCCGGCTATATCTTCCCGGCGAGTACCCTAACCTGCAATACCAGGGGCACCCGGTAAGACTGGTTGATCTGGCCAATCATACATCTGGTATGCCCACCGTGGCGAGGGAGTTACCTGATGCGCAGATGGCTAGCCTAAAAAAACTGCCTTTGCCGGAGCAACTGAACTTCTGCCTCGCTTATACCGAGGATTCTTTGTTAAAAGATCTCCATCATTTTAAGATAGATACCATTCCGGGTACTAAACACCGTTACAATGGCAATGCCATGGAAGTGCTGATCCTATTGTTGGAACGTATTTATAACCAGCCATATGAAACACTGGTAACAAAATATCTTAAAACCAACCTCGATATGGTTGATAGCCGGACCCGGGTACCAGTAAACCAAATGGGACGGTTTCTGCAAGGTTATAATGCTGAGGGGATAGCTGTGCAATGGTACGACCCTGAAATTAATAAAGGGAACGACGTGAATACCAACCTCTTTTTTCTTGGAGGACCGAGTATGAATTCGACCATGGATGATATGATGAAATACCTGCAGGCGCAACTTGCCGAAAGCGACCCTGCAATAAAACTAAGCCACCAACTTACCTGGGGCAGTAACCCAAAAGAATTTGCCATAGGCTTAAACTGGATGTTCGACCTGGAAGATGGTGTTAAAGACTATTATCATGCCGGCCATACCGGATTGGGGTTTAATACGCTATGCGAGTTTTATCCTACCCAAGGCATTGGTTTAATGAT